>JAFYBI010000045.1 GCA_017540285.1 Clostridia bacterium
AAGATAGAACGACGTCTCGAAGCAGGTCCCGCCGATGCTCTTGCCGTACACAACGTCCGGCAGGCTCTCGATCTCCGGACGGAGCTCGGTCACATAATCCGGCTCCAGGCGGTTCTGCGCCTCGAGATCCTCCATCTTCACGATAAAGGTCTCGGGATCGTGGTCGTTGTAGCTGCCGCCGCCGGGACGGGATCCGGGCGCATGACCCGTGCTCTCCCTCATCGCGTCCATGATGAAGCGGTTGTCGTGTCCGCCGTAACCGCCCTGACCGCCGTGCTGGAAGCTCAGGATGCATTCCGGCGCTTCTTCATGGATCATCCGGCCGATCTCCCGGGTGAAGTCCGCGATGCCGTCCCGGACGAATGCGGTGTAGCGGACCTTCCAGACGGGATCTCCGTGCTCGAACTCCTCGATCAGGCTCTGACGCGTAAAGGAAGCGTTGTGAAGAGAATTGAACTTCGCGATGCACGCCGGACAGAAGCACCCGTAAGAGACGGGCGCGTGGTTCGTCGGGCGCAGATCGTCGTCCGCCCAGACCGCATAAGGCCGGATGCGGCGCACGTATTCGCGGAGGGAATTGACCGTGTAATCGCGGAAATACCGGTCGTTCCAGCAGAAGCAATATCCGGCCGTCGTGCCGTCGTGACCGACCATGCGGCCGACGGGGGAGCCTTCGAAGACCAGCCCCGTACAGTCCTCGGACGCCATGTATTGCCCGTGTCCGATGCTGTTGGAAAGCTGAAGCGATACGCGCAGACCCGCCGCGCGGAGCTTTTCCGCCTGACACGCGAGGATCTCCGCCGCCCTGCGGTGCGTTTCCGGCTTCGGAAAACCGTAATCCGTCGCGAGCCATACCTCGTCGCAACAGCCGGGATGGGCCTTCACGGCTTTGATAAAGGAATCGAGGAATGCGGGGTCCTTCTGGGTATTGCTGCCAAGTCTCTGTGTCAGCATGACGACCTCCTTGAAGTGAATTTATTCGACCGGATATCCGTATGCCGTGAGGATCGCTTCGCCGCAGAGATACAGGGCTCTTTCGAGCGCTTCCTGAACCGCGAGAGGAGGCTCGGCGATCCGCTCTTCTCTCCATCTGCGGCGGTTGCCCTGCCAGTAGTCCGCCGGGCGCGCCGAGGAATCGCATTCGAAGGTGAAGACGCCCCGGTAGCCGCTGTCGCGGAGCCCGCACATCACCTCGTCGACGCTCATTGTGCCGAGGTAGGGCATCACGTGTTCGTCGCCGCCTCCCCGGTTGTCGTTGAAGTGGATCGCGCGCAGATCGCCGCCGAGGGCTGTCAGATCGGTATACTGATGTCCCTCAGCGTTGGCGTGACCGGTGTCCCAGCACGCGCCGAGAAGGGGATGATCGGCGTACCGCAGGAAATCCTTCATTTCGTCGCCGGTGTAGAGATACCAGCGATCCCCCATGTTCGCGTGCGTCGTGTTTTCGACGAGAACCATCACGCCGGTTTTCTCCATCGTCGGGATCAGCTCCCGGATGAATGCCATGTTGCGGCTGAAATAAACCTCTTCCGCCGCCTTGTCGTCATAGAGCAGATCGGACGCCCAGCCGAGGTGAACGACGGTGTTCGGGATGCCGAGCAGCGCGCAGATCTCGAGCGAGCGGCGGGTGGCGTCGAGCAGAAGATCCCGGCTTTTTCCGAGCTCGAGCGGATTTCCGCCCGGCGCATGCGACTGAACGAAGTCCATGCCGAGTTCGTCTGCGGTGCGGCGGAGATGATCGACTTCTTTTTCCCAGCCGTTTCGCAGGAAGACGGACTTTGGGTCCGCATCGCGGTACAGGCTCAGGTCGATGTGGCGGAATCCTGCCCGGTGCAGCGCGCGGATCTTGCTTTCGTTGTCCGGGAACCAGCGTCCGAAATCGCCGGTGGTGGTCGCAAGCTTCATGTCGTGTCCTTCTTTCCGCCCGTGCGGCGTCAGCGTTTTGATTTGGGTCCTGCCGTTATCATACCACGCCGCCCGGGTCCTGTCAAGGGTGAAAACGGGAATCGCGGATCATTTCTCTGCGCACCCCAAAAGGGGTTATCGCAAATAGGGCAAAAGTTTTCGCCCGCCTTTTCCA
>JAFYBI010000521.1 GCA_017540285.1 Clostridia bacterium
ACAAAGGGGATGCCGCACTTCTCCGTTTCAGGAGGTAATGCGACATCCCCATTTGTTTTGTGTTCGGACGACGGGTTTACAGCTCTTTGACGAAGAGGTGGTTACTGTCTCCGCCGTAATTCACGATATCCCCCAGATACCGGTAGCCGTATTTCTCGTACAGGCCGAAGAAGGACGAGGGGATGTAGGTCTTTTCATAGCCGAGCGATTTGGCATACGCGTTCGCGCAGCCGATGAGCTTTTCACTGATCCGCCTGCCGCGGTACGCTTCGTCGACAAAGACGCTCGAAACCCACGGAAAAACATCGGGGAGCGGATAATAGTCGGTCATCAGGAACGTGGTCATCCCGACGATCCTTCCGTCCGCGACGGCTGCGAAAACCGCCTCGTCGCCCGTGAAGTCCCAGGTCCGGATCAGTGCGGCGAGATGGTCCTTCGCCTCCTCCCACGAGCAGGTCTCGATGAAGCGGAGAAGCTCAACGGCACGCGGTGTGTCCCGCTCGACCTTTTCGACGGAGACAGGATCCGTACCGATCATATCGTTCCGCAAGGTCATGGCGCAAGATCTCCCCGCAGCGTGCGGATCGCGAGCATCATGGCGTTGGCCGTGGTGAGGCGGCGGATCTTCGCGCGGTCGTTCTTGCCGTTGAAGTGCCGCGTCTCGGTATGGGTCCCCTTCTCCGTCGCAACGCCGAAGCACACCGTTCCGACGGGCTTTTCGGGCGTCCCGCCGCCGGGTCCCGCGATCCCCGTGACCGAGACCGCGATGTCCGCCCCGGTCTGCCGTCTCGCACCCTCCGCCATCGCCGCCGCGCATTCCTCGGACACCGCGCCGACCGTTTCGAGGGTCTCATGCGGCACGCCGAGCACGCGCTCCTTCACGTCGTTCGTGTAGGAGATGATCCCGCCGACGAAGACGTCCGACGCGCCGGGGATGTCCCCGACGGACGACCCGATCATGCCGGCCGTGCAGCTCTCCGCCGTCGCGAAGGTCATGCCGCGCCGCCGCAGCTCGCCGATGAGCGTGGTAACAACGGCGTTCTTCGCGTCGAAGGGGTTGTCGGTCTCCGTGTAGATCTTCTCTCCGACGTCCGTCTGGCGGATCTCGTCGGCCTTTGCGCGGCAGAGGGCCTTTGCCTCCTCGAGCGTCCGGGCCCGCGCGGTCACCCGGATGCGGACCTCATGCTCGCAGGCGTAAGGCGCGACCGTCGGATTCTCCGAAGACTCCATCATCGGGCGCAGGATCGACTCCGCCGCCGATTCGCCGATGCCCCAGAGGTGGAGATTCAGGCTGTAGATGACGTCGTCCGAGAGGCGGGCAAGCCACGGCTTCGCGCAGGCCTCGAACATCGGCTCGCACTCCGCCGGCGGTCCGGGAAGCAGGACGGCATATTTCGTCTGCCCGCCGATCTCCCCCTCGATCCCGAGGCCGGGCGCGGTCCCCCATTTGTTGTAGAACACCGTCGCGCCTTCCGGGACCCAGCACTGGGAGAGGTTGTTTTCGGTCATCGGCCGTCCGACGCGCCGGAAGTACGCCTCGATGTCCGCGCGGGTCGCCTCGTCGAAGATCATCTTTTTGCCGAAGGCATCGGCGACGGCGTTTTTCGTGATGTCGTCGCAGGTCGGGCCGAGGCCGCCCGTCAGGATCACGACGTCCGAACGGCTGAGGGCGAGATTCACCGCCTCGCGGAGTCTCTCCGGGTTGTCGCCGACCGTCGTCTGGTGGTAGGAGGAAAAGCCGAGGGCGGCCGTCTCCCGGGCAATGAACGCGCCGTCCGTGTTGACGATGTCGCCGAGCAAAAGCTCCGTGCCGACGCACAGGATTTCACAGATCATATCGTTTCTTGTCCTTTCGGGAAAAAAGGGAGAGGAACCGAAGCTCCTCTCCGCCGGTTCTTTACCATTCGATGATCGCGCCGCCCCGCTCAACGGATTCGAACGCGCTCATGATGACGCGGAGGACGCAGCGCATCTGGTCGTGCGTGACCATCTGCTCCTCCTTGCCGTCGATGGCGCGGACGAAGTTGCGGTAGTAGTCGTGGACGTCGGTCACGGGGCGCGGAACGTCGTATTCGTCCGTGGTGATCGAGTCGCGCGGGGCCATCGTCTTCGTGAGTCCGGAGCCGTTGACGACCGGTATGACGTCGGATTCATGCCATGCCTTGCACTTGACGACGTGCGCAGGGACTCGCCAGTCCGTGATGATCGCGGAGCCCTGCTTCGCCCGCATGTAGAAGCGCGGCATCGGGATGAAGTTGTAGGTGCCGACCTCGATGTAGGCGCGCTGGCCGGAGGCGAATTCGATGTTGAGCTGGAAGCCGTCGTCGACCTCCTGGTTCGTGATGTGGTCGAAGCGGCACTGGATGGTCTTGATGTCGTACCCGAGGATCATGCAGGCCTGGTCGATCAGGTGGATGCCCCAGTCATAGAGCATGCCGCCGCCGTACTTCTTGATGCCCCGCCAGTCGGAGGGAATGCCGCGGCTGCCGTGGATGCGGCTCTCGATGTTGATGACCTCGCCGATCTCGCCGGAATCGTGGATCTTCTTCATGGCGACGGCATCGACGTCGAAGCGGCGGTTCTGGTGGACGGAGAAGATCTTGCCGGCCTTCTTCGACGCGGCGATCATCCGCTCGAGGCTCTCCATCGACAGCGTGACGGGCTTCTCGGAGATGACGTTCTTCCCCGCTTCGAGGGCGGCGATGGCGATCTCCTCGTGCACGTCGTTCGGCGTCGCGATGGTGACCATGTCGATCGTCGGATCGGCGAGGAGCGCTTCGCGGGATTCGTAAACCTTCACGCCGTCCGCGCGGGCCTTCGCCTGCTTGGCGGGGTCGATATCGTAGACGCCGGCGAGGGTGCAGACGTCGCTCGTGAGGATGTTCTTCACATGGAAGCCGGCGCCCATTCCGCCGTATCCGATGACAGCAGCATTTTTCTTCATAGGGTACTCCTTTTCTCCGCCGGAAAGCCGGCGGGCGGCACGTTCCCGGGGTGCGCGGCCCGGGTGGACGATCGATGTCAGATTGCGGAGAAGCCGCAGCCTCTCCAATACTATTATATATAAAATCGCCCGTATGTCAAGGGGTTTTTGTGCTTTTTTCCCGTTTTTTATCCCGGGATCATCGCAGTCCGGCCGAGTCGGGAGGCGGCAGCGGGAAAAAGCGTGCCGTCCGCGGCATTCCCCCGGGGTTTTGCATCCTTCTCCGGTTTTTTATCCCATGCGGAAACGGCAGCGCGAAAATAATTTTGTTTTTTTGAAAAAAAGTATTGCAATTCACGGCGGGATATGTTATAATAATTGTCGTCACACAGGGGCATAGCTCAGTTGGTAGAGCAGCGGTCTCCAAAACCGCGTGTCCTGGGTTCGAGTCCTAGTACCCCTGGATGTGAAATCCCCCGAAAGCCTTTCAAACATTGGCTTCCGGGGGATTTTCCTTAGGTGCAGAATTTGGGCGTAAGTGTTATGGTTTTGCCGTTTTTCGCCCGATTTTGCCTCGTTTTTCACCGCCGGAACATCAAAAACGCTCCGCGGTTTTTGGCAG
>JAFYBI010000522.1 GCA_017540285.1 Clostridia bacterium
CCGAGATCATTTTGCTCTGGCGCAAGATCGCCTCTCTGCTCGCGACGCCCGTGACCTTCGGGATGATGCTCCTCTTCGGCGCGCGGTTGTCCGTCGCGTGCTCCCTGAGCCTGGCGATCCTGTTCATGGCCTACGTCTTCGCGGTCTCGCTCATCACGAAGGAGACGCGGTTCCGCCGGATGGCATCGCTGACCGTTGCGGCGGCGGTGTCTCTCGCGCTGTGTCTCGCGGTCCGGATCGGATTCGACTACGGGAGCTTTGCGGCTTTCGCGGACGCGTACATGACTTCGGTCCCCGCGGCGATCGGGCGGTTTTACGAAACGCTCGTGACGCGGGCCGGTGCGACGGCGGTCCAGCCGGATATGACGGTGCTGCGGTCGATGGCCCGCGAGGCGATCATGCTGGCGCCTGCCGGCTTCGGGATCGTCTGCGTGGTGATCGCGTGGGCGGCGGACCGGCTGATCCGGCGGATGTTCTCCCTGATCGGCTGCCCCGACGTGTTCACGGATGAGCACGCCGGGATCACGATGCCGATCTCCTACGCCATGGTGTATACCGCGGTCTTTGTACCCGCCCTTTTCACGCCCGCGTCGATGTTCCCGCTTCTGCACGCCGTCCTCGTGAACGCGCTTTTGATCCTCGCGCTTCCCTGCGCGGCGGTGGGCGTGCGCGGCATCGCGGACTGGCTCGAGGACAGGCTGTTCTATATGACCCGCGAACGGGCCCTCGCCGCGATCCTGCTCTTCGTCGCGTTCGTCACCCTGCGCGCCTATCCCTTCCTCCTCGTCACCTCCGCCGTCGGGGCGTACAGTGTGATCAAGCGGCACTGGAAGGGAAAAAAGAAGCAGGAGTAACCGGCCCTCCGCGGCGATCCGCAGTTTCCTGTTATGAAAAGATCCCGATCGGATGACGGCTCCGGCGTCCGATCCCATCCATGAAGGCTGAAATATGAAGAACAAAAAGCAATCCCGATCTGCCAACAACGATCTGCGCGGGGTCCGGAAGGAAACGGCCGCCGTTCTTGTCGCCGCGGCAGTGATCTGCATGGTTCTCTATGCCCTCGGCGTTGCCCGGCTCGGCTGGGGCGCGCTCCGGTGCGGGGCCATCGCGCTCGGTCTCTATGCCGCGCTCGTGATCCTCGCATTCCTGATCTTCGAGCAGCACGGACGGGGCAAGCGCGACGAAAACCTCGCACCCGTCATGGGGCGCATCATGTTCGACGCCGTCGTGAAGATGACGACGCCCGTCTTCATCTGCGACTCGAGCGAGCGGATCATCTGGTACAACACCGCGACGGAAGCCCTCTATTCGACGAAGAATAAGCTCTACGGCGAGAGCGTGCAGGAGCTGTTCGGCGTCACCCTCGCGGATATCCGGGGCGAGAGCGGGGAGGAGGGCGCGCGGATCGAAGCGGAGGGACGCTCCTTCCTCGCGAAATACAGCCACATCAAGACCGACGACGAGGACTTTGCCCTTGTGCTGACGTCGGAGACGACCGAGCTGGACGCGCTGAAGGCGCTGCGCACGGGCGACGAAGCCGTCGTCTGCTACATCATGATCGACAACCTCGGCGAGATGATGCAGTACGACAGCGAGGAATACCGTCCGGCGGCGGCGCGCGTGGATTCGGTCCTGCGCGAGTGGGCGGATAATTACAACGGCATTTTGAAGGAATACGAGCGCGACAAGTACCTCTTCGTCACGCAGACGCGCGTGCTGGACGAGCTCGTCGCGGCGAAATTCGACATCCTCGACCGGGTCCGCGCGGTCCGGGTGGGCGATACGAGCCTGCCGCTGACCGTCTCGATGGGCGTTTCCGGCATCCACGGGACCTATGAGGAAAAGGAACGTGCGGCGCACGCGGCTCTCGAGCTGGCCCTCCAGCGCGGCGGCGACCAGGCGGTCGTGAAGAGCGACGACGCGACCGAGTTCTTCGGCGGGATCACCCGGTCCGTGCAGAAGCGGTCGAACGTGCAGGCGCGCGTGGTCTCGAACCAGCTCATGACGCAGATCAAGAACGCCTCGAACGTCCTCATCATGGGCCATGCCCGCGCGGATTACGACGCGTTCGGCGCATGCGTGGGGCTCGCGAAGATCGCGATGTACTGCGGCGCGCGGGTCAACGTCGTGATCGACAAGGCGAACCGCGACATCATCGGCGCGCGGCGGATGCTCGAAGGCGAAGAGGAATTCCTCGGGATCTTCACCGACTGCGCCGAGGCCCTCGATTCGCTGGAAACCGGGACCCTCGTTGTGATCGCGGACGTGAACAACATGAAGATCGTGGAGTCACCGGAGCTGGCGGCCCGCGCGGAAAAGCTGGCGATCATTGACCATCACCGCAAGACCGCGGAATTCGAAAAGGAGCCGGACGTCGAATACATCGAGCCGTCCGCGTCCTCGGCGTGCGAGTTGGTCTCCGAAATGCTCGAACAGGTCCTGCCGCGCGACGATTTGTCCCCGGCGGAAGCGAACGTCATCCTGGCGGGCATCGCGCTCGACACGAAGCAGTTCACCACGAATACCGGCACCAGGACCTTCTCCGCGGCGATGTACCTCCGTGACCGGGGCGCCGATCCCATGGCGGTGCGCGAGCTGTTCCGCGAGAGCTTCGAGGACTATTCGGGCGAGGCTCTGTTCCGCCGGAGCGCCGAGATCTACCGCGGCTTCTGCGTGATCTCCGGGGTCCAGACCGAGGAGGACGCCAATCCCGTTGCCGCGGCCAAGGCGGTCGACAACCTCATCAACGTCGACGGCGTACGCGCGGCCTTCGCGTGCATGCGCCGGGGCGGAACGACGAAGATCTCGGCCCGCTCGGACGGCACCGTGAACGTGCAGCTCATCATGGAAGACCTCGGCGGCGGCGGTCACTACGACGGAGCCGCGACCGAGATCCCGGATCTCCCGCTCGACGAGGTGATCCGGAAGCTGAAGGAAGCAATCGACAGGCATATCTGAGGGAAACTCCCGTCCGGATCGTGGGTTCGGACGGCCCGGAACACTTCAACCACACAGGAGGGAACCATGAAAGTCGTATTATTACAGGATGTCAAGGGCCAGGGCAAGAAGGACGATCTCATCACCGTGTCCGACGGATACGCGCGGAACTACCTGATCCCGAAGAAGCTCGCCGTGGAGGCGGACTCGAGGATCCTCAACGATATCCGCAACAAGGAAGCCGCGAAGGCCAGACGGATCGAGCTGGAAAAGCAGGCGGCGCGCGAGACGGCTGAGAAGTTCAAAGGGATGCTCGTGAAGATCCGCATCCAGGCCGGCGCGGACGGGAAGTTCTACGGCTCCGTTACCAACAAGGACATCGCCGACGCCCTCGCCGCGCAGTACGAGATCGAAATCGACAAGCGCAAGATCGTTCTCGAGAGCCCGATCAAGGCGTACGGTACATACCCCGTCGACGTGAAGCTCTATCCCGAGATCGCCGGGACGCTGAACGTGCTCGTTTACGGGGACGGAGAGAATTAAGAATTAAGAATTCAGAATGAAGAATGACGGCGTGCGGCGGTGAGGTTAAAAGCCGAGGAGCCGCATCTTATCGGCCGCTTATCTTCATTGGAGAAGTGAGCACCTTCCCCCAGAGTAAAATTCTTTGCGGAGCTTTCTTCTAAGAAAGCGACCGTACCCCTTTCTAAGGATAAAGTCATGAACGCAGAACTTGACAGACGGATGCCGTTTTCGCTCGAGGCGGAACAGTCCCTGCTCGGTTCGATCCTGATCGATCCGGGCTGCATGGACGCGATCGCCGCGCTGATCACGACGGACGACTTTTACATGCCCGAGCACAGCGAGATCTTCCGCGCGATGCAGGCGATGTATCTGAAATCGAAGAGCATCGACGTCGTGACCCTCATCGAGGAGCTCACGAAGAGCGGGACCTACGACGAAGCGGGCGGAAGAGAATACCTGAAGCTCGTCGCGGAGGCGGTCCCCACGGCGGCGAACGCGAAGGACTACGCGAAGATCGTGCGCGACAAGGCGATCCTCAGAGACCTGATCGCGGCGGGCGAGGAGATCGCGGAGGCCGGATACGCCGGGGACGACGACGCCGACCGCCTCGTGGAATTCGCCGAGGGCCGCATCTACCGGATCGCCGAAGGCCGCGAGAACAAGAACTTCATCCACATCCGCGACGTGCTCCTCCAGGTGTACGAGCGCCTGCAGATCCTCTCGAACGACCCCGAAGCGCTGCGCGGGACCCCGACGGGTTTCGACGCGCTGGACCGGGTCATTGTCAGCATGGGCAAATCCGACCTCGTGCTCGTCGGCGCGCGTCCCGGCATGGGCAAGACGGCGTTTGCGATGAACATCGCCACCGAGGCCGCCTTCAAGACCGGGAAGACCGTATGCGTCTTCAACCTCGAAATGTCCGCCGAGCAGCTCGCGACGCGCATGCTCTCCTCCGAGGCGCAGATCGACAGCTACAAGCTGCGCTCGGGCGATCTGCGCGGCGACGACTGGACCGCCATCGCGCACGCGTCGTCCCGGCTGTCCGAGACCGAGATCCTCATCGACGACACCCCCGGGATCACCGTGACCGCGATGAAATCGAAGCTGCGCCGCGTCAAGAACCTCGGGCTGGTCGTCGTCGACTATCTGGGCCTCGTGCAGGGCGAGCGG
Organism: Clostridia bacterium; assembly: GCA_017540285.1. Taxonomy (GTDB): domain Bacteria; phylum Bacillota; class Clostridia; order Oscillospirales; family CAG-272; genus UMGS1696. Next base: position 4,633 of record JAFYBI010000522.1, read on the forward strand.
CACCAGGACAACCGCGTGCAGGAGGTCGCCGACATTTCCCGCAGCCTCAAGGTCATGGCGAAGGAGCTCGAAGTCCCGATCATCTGCTGCGCGCAGCTTTCGAGAGGCCCCGAGAACCGCCCGGACAAGCGCCCGATGCTCTCCGATCTGAGAGATTCCGGCGCGATCGAGCAGGACGCCGACATCGTCCTCTTCCTCTACCGCGACGAATATTATAAGGAAAACACCGCCGACCAGAGCGTCGCCGAGGTCATCATCGCGAAGAACCGCCACGGCTCGATCGACAAGGTCAAGCTGGGGTGGATCGGCCGCTTCACCAAATTCACCAATCTCGCGAAGGAGGAAGGCTGATGGCGATCCTCGATTCCATCCGCACGCCCGCCGATCTCCGCTCCCTCGACGGCCGGGACCTCGCGCCCCTCGCCGCCGAGCTGCGCGAAACGATCCTCCGGACCGCCGCCCAAAACGGCGGTCATTTTGCGTCGAATCTCGGGGCGGTCGAGCTGACCGTCGCGCTGCACCGCGTATTCGACACGCCCGACGAGCGCATCCTCTTCGACGTCGGGCATCAGGCATACGCCCACAAGCTCCTCACGGGACGCGCCGACCGGTTCGACACCCTGCGCCGCCGGGGCGGGATCTCCGGATTTACCAACCGCGACGAATCGCCCTTCGATACGGTCACGGCGGGGCACAGCGGGTCGTCCCTGTCCGTCGCCGCCGGGATCGCCGAGAGCGAACGGCTGGCGCAGAGCAGCAAATGGACCGTCGCGGTCGTTGGGGACGGGTCGTTCACCAACGGGATGATCTACGAGGCCCTCAACGCCGTCGCGGGGTCCGATCTGCGGCTCTGCATCGTCCTCAACGACAACTCGATGTCGATCTCGAAGAACGTCGGCGGGCTGTCGCGGCACCTCTCGCTCATCCGCACGAGCACAGGGTACTTCTCCTTCAAGCTGCACGTGAAGCGGTTCTTCTCGCGCGTGCCGGGGATCGGCGGGGGCCTGGTGCGGGGCGCGCGGGCCGTCCGCGACTTCATCAAGCGCACGACCGGCGCCGAGACCTTCTTCGAAAAGCTCGGGCTCGAATACATCGGTCCGGTGGACGGGCACGATCTGGACCGTCTGATCCACGTCTTCGAGGAGGCGAAAACCAAAACGACCCCCGTCGTCGTGCACTGCGTGACGAAGAAGGGGTTCGGCTATCCCGACGCGGAGGCCCATCCCGAGCGGTATCACAGCGTCGGACCGTTCGACGTCGGGACGGGGATCCCGGACGCGCCGCCGAAGCCCTCCTTCACGCGGACGGCGGGCGAGACGCTGACGGCGCTGGGTGAGACGGACGAAAACGTCGCGGCGATCACGGCGGCGATGACGGACGGATGCGGGCTCGGCGATTTTGCCGCGCGCTTCCCGGAGCGCTTCTTCGACGTCGGGATCGCGGAGGAGCACGCGGTCGCGATGGCGGGCGGGCTGGCCATCGGCGGGAGGAAGCCCTTTGTCGTGATGTACGCGACGTTCGCGCAGCGGGTGTTCGATCAGGTGTGGCACGACGTGCGGCTGCAGCATGCGGGCGTGACGCTCGTGCTGAGCCATGCGGGGCTCGTGCCGGGCGACGGCGTGACGCATCAGGGCATCTACGACGCGGCGCTGTTCTCCCGCATCCCGGGGATCGAGATCTGGTCGCCGGACACGTACGAGGCGCTGGGGGACGCTCTTCTCCGCGCGCATGGCCGGATGACGGAAGGAGCGGCAGACGCGCCGCGGAATCCGGTGATCGTGCGCTATCCGAAGGGCGCGGAATGTCCCGCAGACGTGGTATGGACGGTGCGCGGCACGTGGAAATCGGCGTCGTTCGGCGATCCCGGCGCGTCCGGGTATGCGGTGCTCGTGACGTACGGACGGCTGAGCGGTGCGGCGGCGGATGCGGCACGGCATGCGGTCGGAGATCGGGCGGGTTGGCGGATCACGGTGATCTGCCTCGAGCGGATCGCGCCGCTGCCGGGACCTGCGGACGGGCCGGACGGCGAGGAATTCCGGATGCTTGTGACCGGGGCGGACCGCGTCCTCTTCGCGGAGGAGGGGATCCGTTCGGGCGGCGTCGGCGAAGGACTTGCGTCGGCGGCGTGGATGCAGGGCAAAGCGGTCACCGTCCGCGCGATCGGGGAGGACGAGGCGTTTGTGCCGCACGGAACGCTTGACGAGGTGATGCGGGAGGTCCGCCTGGATCGGGAGAGCCTCCGCGCGTGGATCGAGGAGGCGTTGAAATAAGAAAAGGCGGAGTCGCCTTCGGCGAGATAGAAATTGCGTACCTGAGAAGGTACGCCTTTTCTTTTGCTTGCGCCACGGGGTCCGCGGAGACAC
>JAFYBI010000523.1 GCA_017540285.1 Clostridia bacterium
CTTGCCTCGGCGAAGCTGAAAGGTCTGACACGTGCAGCTGCATCTTCGGCGTTGAGCGTATTTCTTGCGTTTTCGGCTGACTAACTTGGTGAATCCCCCTGTAATCCTGAAAGGAAGAGGCGTTATGCTCCATTGAACAACGCTTCACAACCAGAAGGGAGGTTGAACCTGAGGCAGGGGTGGAGTCCAGAGGCGGGGAAAGCGCCTCTGGGGCCGGGTGATTGACAAGAGGGCCCGACCCGAGGGTCCTCTTAGGTGCGCCGCAAGGCAATATTCAATGGGAGAAAGCTCCGCAGAGCTTTCTCTGACCTTTTCCTCTCCTGCATAAAGGAGATAACCTGCATGTTATCCGCAAGCGTCAGCGGGCTTGCGCAGTGAGCCCGCCTTTTGTCCCCGGGCACCGCCCGGCGCGCTATGCGAAAAGCCCCGCTGCAGCCGGGGCTTTTCATTTCGCGCGTTGAACGCGCACCTATGCCGTCTTTGCCTTCGCGATCCGCATGATCCCGCAGGTGATATCGTCCCGCGAGCCGCGCATCGCCGCTTCACTCACCACCGTCATCGCCGCCATCCGCTCGTTCCCGGAGAGGACCACCTCGTCCGAGCTCATCAGATCGAGAAGCCACGGCGCCTCCTCGTACGACCGCGCCGCCCCGTCCGAAATCATGACGACCGTATCCCCCGGCTGCACGTCAAACCGAATCATTTCCGCGTCAAGCGCGCGCAATATCCCAAGCGGGACCGTCTTTGACTGCAGCCGGAAAATACTCCCGTCCCTCAATACGAACGAAGGCGCCGCGCCGCTCTTGACGAACCGCGCTTCCCCCGTCGCCAGATCGATCTCGGCGATGTCCACGGTCGCGGAGCACTCCCGCTCGGTCGACCGGATGATCTGGTTGAGCATCTTGAGCGCCGTCTCCAGCTCCGCGCCCGAGCGGATCAGGCGTTCGAGAAGGGACGCCGCCATCCCGGACGTCAGAGCCGCCTCCTTTCCGCTCCCCATCCCGTCCGAGAGGATCATGTAATACCGCCCGTCCGCCTCGAAATCCGTGACGACGTCCCCCGACACCGCCTCCGGCTCGCTGTCCGAAACTTCGATCCGCATCTCCTCCGCCCGGCGGTCCTCCTCCCCGACGCGCTCTTCACCGGAGTCTGCACCGCAGCTGCGTTTGCCGCCATAGTACCTTTGTACGCTCGATGCCGCGCATGAAAAGCTGCCCGTCCGGCAGGAATACCGGTTGACGGAATGGAGCCGCATGGATAAAACCGTCCCGTTCAGTTCGAATTCGGGCTGGGACAGGGGGACCCCCGCGATCGATTCGAAGAGCCGCCGGATGTCGTCCCCGCCCATCCGGGTCGCCGAAAGATCCACGTCCCCGACGTAGATGTGCCGGCGCCGTTTCCCGTACGCCGTGACGGTCGACGCCGCGAAATTGTTCCACGAGAGGACCCGGCGCAGTTTTTTCGAAAGCGCCTCGTCCGCCTCCGACGCTTCCCTGCCGCATTTCTCCGCGCTCCGGACCAGCTCGCCCGCCAGCTCCCAGTCCGCGGCGGAGGTCGCGAGCCGATTCCCGCGCGCCAGAGACGCGATCCGGTCCCCGGCCGAGCGGTTGATCCCGTCGAGGATCGCCCCCGCTTCGGCGCACGAGGACGCCAGGTTCGGCGGGATGGCGGCGGCGGACAGCGACCCGGTTTTCATAAGCTCTCCCGCCATGGCGCGAAGAAGGGGCTCGAACCGCGCGGGATCGGAGACGAGACACACCGAGCGGCGGCGGCAGCGGATGCATGCCTCTCCGAAGCCCTCCTCCGCGATCCGGAGCATCTCCGTGCGCGACGGCCGGGACAGACGCTCCGCCATCCCGCCGAGGACCGCGGACACCGAGCCCAGCCCCCGGCCGAGCCCTTCGATCCGCCGCCGCATCTCGCCCGCCGTGATCTCCGCCGCAGCCGCGTCCCCGCTCCGCTGTCCGATCGACGCGCACGCCGTCCCGAAGAGCGACGCGGGAAGCCGGATGAGCTCATAGCGGAAGAGGGGGACCAGCACGGCACACCCGAGCGCGACCGGCGGCGTCATCGCGGCAAATCCGTCGACCCCGCCCGTGAAGATCGCCCACGTCACCGCCGCAAATCCCGCGCCGGCCACGGAGAAGCCCGGGGGAAGGCTCCCGAGGACCGCGGAGATCACCGCGGCGAGCGGGTAGGC
>JAFYBI010000046.1 GCA_017540285.1 Clostridia bacterium
GGGGGACGCCCTGAAATGCCGGGGAGCCCTCCGGATGATCGGCGGACGCGCGCTCGTGCAGATGGAGACCTCCCTCACCGAGGGCCGCGTCTCGCAGGAGAACGTCGCGCCCGAGGATCTCCCCGCGGCGGCGGAACGCCTCTTCGACACCTACCGGAAGGCGGATCTCGCGGACGCGGGCGGCACGGCGTCGCTCATGATCTCGAAAAAAGGGACCGTCACCCTGCTCAAAAAGGGACACGTCGGCGAGGCATACGCCGCGGGCAGCCCGATTCCGCGTCAGGGCAACGACCGCGTGAAACGGCGGCTCCTGACGGGGGAGGAGCCCTTCCTCGTCCCGCTCGGCATCGCGGACAAAACCGGACGGATCCACGACAAGATGCAGCCGAAGTTCCGGCAGATCGCGCGCTTCGCGGAGTATATCGCGGAGGCGGAACGGAAGCTCGATCCGTCGGGACCCCTCACGGTCTGCGACCTCTGCTGCGGCAAGAGCTATCTCTCCTTCGCCGCGTATTACGTCCTCACCGCGCTCTCCGGCCGCGAGGTCCGCATGTTCTGCGTCGACCGCAAGGCGAGCGTGATGGAGACCTGCGCCGAGATCGCGCGGGCCTCGGGCTTCGACGGCATGGAATTCCTCGCGATGGACATCGGGGACTTCGATCCCGGCTGCGCGCCCGATCTCGTCCTCTCGCTCCACGCCTGCGACACGGCGACCGACCTCGTCCTCGACTATGCGTCCCGGCACCGCGCGAAGATCATCCTCTCGACACCGTGCTGTCAGCAGGAGCTGAACCGCGCGCTCGACTGTCCGACGCTCGGCTTCCTCTCCTCCGTCCCGGTCCTGCGCCGGACCTTCGCGGCGACGGCCACGGACGCCCTGCGGCTCCTGAAGCTCGAGGCGGAGGGCTACAAAACCGACGCGACGGAGTTCGTCGATCCGGAGGACACGCCGAAGAACGTGATGCTGCGGGCCCGTCTCAGGCGCGATTTCGATCCCGCCTCCGACGACGCCGCAGCGAAGCGCGAACGCTATCTCCGCACCCGGGCGTTCCTGTACGGGGACGGATACCGGGGACATGAACTGAACAATTTCTGACACCCAGAAAGGCGGCACTATGAAACCAAGCGAACTGCTCCAGACCATCAGCCGGACGGATGTGCCGGCATCGGCGCGTCTCGGCGCCCTGCGCGGTCTGCGCGCGATGATCGACGCCGGGGAGATCGAGACCCCGGAGCGCGGGATCTTCGTCAACAACCACATCCACACGAGCTACTCCTTCTCGCCCTACACGCCGACCTCCGCGGTCTTTTACGCGTGGAAGGCGGGGCTGAGGACCGCGGGGATCATGGACCACGACTCCGTCGGCGGCATGCGGGAGTTCATCGAGGCGGGCGCGATCATGGACATGCCGATCACCTGCGGCTTCGAGTGCCGGGTGAACGTGGACGGCACGCCCCTCGTCGGACGCCGGGTCAACAACCCCGACCAGAAGTCCTGCGCCTATCTCGCGATGCACGGCATCCCGCACACGCAGATCGACGCCGCGGAAGCGGTCCTCGCGGGACTGCGGGAAAAGCGGAACGAGCGCAACCGCAAAATGACCGCCCGCATCAACGATCTCGTCGCCGGGGCGGGGATCGTCCTCGATTTCGACGGGGACGTGGTTCCCCTCTCCATGGCGCATGAAGGCGGCAGCGTGACCGAGCGGCACCTCTGCATGGCCCTCGCGAAGAAGATCACGGCGGCTTACCCGGACCGCGCGGCAGCCTGCGATTTCCTCGACACCGTCACCGGCGCGCCGATGAGCGAAAAGACCCGCAAAAAGCTGCTCGACGCCCCGGACGGCTTCTATGAATACGACATCCTCGGCGTCCTGAAGGGCCATCTCGTGGAGAAGTTCTACGTCGACGCGACGGAAGAATGCATGAACATCCGGGACTTCACCGCTCTCGCGAAAAAGCTCGGCGCGGTCTCGGCCTACGCCTATCTCGGCGACGTGGGCGAATCCCCGACGGGCGACAAGAAGGCGCAGAAGTTCGAGGACGACTACCTCGACGAGCTCTTCGACACTCTCGCGGACTGCGGCTTCGACGCCGTGACATACATGCCCTCGCGGAACACCAAGGCGCAGCTCGAACGCGTCATGGGCCTCTGCCGGGAGCGCGGCCTCTACCAGATCTCGGGCGAGGACATCAACTCCCCGCGCCAGTCCTTCATCTGCGGGGCCCTCGCCGACTACCCGCACCTCTTCCCCGCCACCTACGCCCTGATCGGCCAGGAGATCGCCGCGACCGAGGATCTCTCCCGCGCGATGTTCTCCGAGGAGACGAAAGCGAAATATCCCGACCTCGACGAGCGCGTCGCCGTTTACGCGAAGATCGGCGGGATCGGCCGAAACTGACATTCAAACTCTCAATAAGGAAAGAAGGAAAACCAAGATGAGCACAGCACTCGAAACGCTCGTTGCGTATTCCAACCGTTACGGCGCGGATGCGGGATTCGTCCTCGCGGGCGGCGGAAACACCTCGATGAAAACCGGGGATACCCTCTGGGTCAAGGGAAGCGGCACGTCCCTCGCCACGATCACCGAAGAGGGATTCGTCAAGATGGACCGCGCAAAGCTCGCCGCGAGCTGGGAGAAGACCTATTCCGCGGATCAGGCGGCGCGCGAAGCCGAAGTTCTCGCCGATATGATGGCGGCGAAGCTCCCCGGCGAGGAGGCGAAGCGTCCTTCCGTTGAAACGCTCCTGCACGATCTCTTCCCGCAGAAGTTCATCCTCCACGTCCATCCGTCCCGCGTCAACGCGCTGACCTGCTCGAAGGAGGGCAGGGACGGCGTGAAGCGGCTCTTCCCCGACGCCGTCTGGGTCGACGAATGCGA
>JAFYBI010000524.1 GCA_017540285.1 Clostridia bacterium
CGAGCCGATGGCGGTCGTGGAGGCGAACAACGAGATGCGCGAGCTCGAGGCAAAGGAGGCCCACGAGATCGAACGCATCCTGCGCGACCTCTCCGCGGGCATCGCCGTCTCCGGACAGACGCTCGTTCTCGACTACCTCAACATCACGGAGCTTGCCTTCATCTTCGCGTGCGGCGAGCTGTCCTTCGCGATGAACGCCGCGGCTCCGCAGATCTCGGACAGACGCGTGATCGAACTCTACCGCGCGCGCCATCCCCTCCTCGACAAAAAGACCGTCGTCCCGATCTCGATCACGCTGGGGCGGGATTATCAGATGGTCGTCATCACCGGTCCGAACACCGGCGGCAAGACCGTCACGCTGAAGACCCTCGGCCTCTTCGCGCTGATGACGCAGGCGGGGCTGCATATCCCGGCGGACGACACCTCCGTCATGGGCGTCTTCGACGAGGTCTTCTCCGACATCGGCGACGAGCAGTCCATCGAACAGTCCCTCTCGACCTTCTCCTCGCATATGAAGGGCATCGTCACGATCATCGACAAGATGACCGAGAACTCCCTTGTCCTCTTCGACGAGCTCGGCGCGGGCACGGACCCGGTCGAAGGCGCGGCGCTCGCCATGTCGATCCTCGAGGAGACCCGCATGAACGGGACCCTCTGCGCGGCGACGACGCATTACGCCGAGCTCAAGGCCTACGCCATCGAGACGGAAGGCGTCGTGAACGCGTCGTGCGAATTCGACATCGAAACGCTCAGGCCGACCTACCGCCTCATCATCGGCACGCCCGGCAAGTCCAACGCCTTCGCGATCTCCGAAAAGCTCGGACTGGCTCCCGGCATCGTCAAGCGCGCGGAACATTTCGTCGACACGGGCTCGCAGAACTTCGAGGCCGTGATCACGAAGCTCGAGGCGGCGCGGATCGAGCTCGAAAAGCAGAAGGCCGCGGCGGAGGAATCCCGGCGGGAATTCGAAGCCTATCGCGCCAAATCCGAGGCGGAGCTCAAAGAGAAGCTTGCCGGCGCGGAAAAGGAAGCCGACCGGATGCGGAAAAAGGCGCAGGAGCTCCTCGACGGGGCGCGCGCGACTTCCGAATTCGTCATCACGGAGCTCGAAAAGGCGAAGCGCGAAAAGGATTCCGAACGGTTCGGCGAGGCGATCGCGGACGCGAAGAAAAACGTGCGCCAGCGGGTGCGCGACTATGACGACCGGATGAATCCCGTGCTCGGGGCGGATGACGACGACGATTACGTCCTCCCGCGTCCTCTGAAGAAGGGCGACGTGATCCGCCACCGCAACCTCGGCACGCAGGGCGTGATGCTCGAAGACCCGGACGAGAACGGCAACGCGAACGTCCGGATGGGCGCAGTGAAGATGCGCGTGAACGTCAAGGATCTGCGGCTCCTCGAAGACGCGGAGGAGGCGCAGAAGGCAGGGCAGAAGCGCGAAGCGAGGGCGAGAGCGCAGGTCACGAAGTCCTTCCGGCTCGAATGCGACGTCCGCGGCATGACCGGGGAGGAGGCGTGGTTCGTCGTCGATCAGTATATCGACTCTGCCATTGTAGCCGGCGTGCATCAGGCGACCGTCATCCACGGCAAGGGGACCGGCGCGCTGCGGAACTACCTGCACAGCCAGTTCAAGCACGACAGGCGCGTCAAATCCTTCCGCGTCGGGGCTTACGGCGAGGGGGATTTCGGCGTCACGGTGCTCGAACTTTGAGTTTTTGCAGCGATTTGTGTCGTTAAAACGTGAAATATCGGTAAAATTTTATCATAAAATCGATAAATAATCATCAAACCGGCGCCGGAATCGTCTGTTTTTCGCGGGAAATCCATTGCAAAAACGGAAAAAGGGTGCTATAATAAGATGGTTCTGTATCCGGTTCCGGGCGGATTCCTTTTTCCGCGCGAATCGGGACGGGGCAACAACACGAAACGGAGTAACAACCGATATGGTACGATTCAGATTCAGCGCGTTTTCCGACGAGTATTCTTCCTCTCTCGACGAACAGATCGAGGGGCTTCTCCTCAATAAAATCAAAATGACCGAGGTGCGCGGCGTGGACGGGACGAACGTCTCCGACCTCACGCCCGAGCAGGCCGCCGACGTGAAGCGCAGGCTCGACGCGCACGGGATCTCCGTGTCCGCCGTCGGATCGCCGATCGGCAAGATCGGGGTGACGGATCCCCTCGAGCCCCACCTCGACAAGCTCCGCAACACCTGCGAGATCGCTCTCCGTCTCGGCACGTCCCGCATCCGCGTGTTCTCCTACTACATCCCGGACGGGAAGTACGAGGAATACCGCGGCGAGGTCCTCGACCGGATGGGAAAGATGCTCGAGATCGGCGACGAATACGGCCTGAAGCTCTGCCACGAAAACGAGAAGGGCATCTACGGCGACACCCCGGAGCGCTGCCTCGATCTCATGACCGCGTTTGACGGCCGCTACGGCTGCGTGTTCGATCCCGCGAACTTCATCCAGTGCGGCGCGGAGCCCTTCGAGTATTCGTTCAATCTCCTGAAGCGCTATATTACCTACATGCACATCAAGGACGCGGAACCGAGCGGGACCATCGTTCCTGCCGGCGTCGGCGTCGGATGCATTCCCGAAACGCTCGCCGTCGTCAACATGATCTATTCCGGCGATTTCGTCCTCACGCTCGAGCCGCATCTGCGCGTGTTCGCCGGGCTCGAAGCCCTGGAAGGCGGCCCCCGCACCGCGCTGGGCAATGCCTACGCCACCTCTGCCGAGGCCTTTGCCGCCGCCGCGGAACACCTGCGATGGTGCCTCCCGAAGACTGCGCAGAGCCTCTGACAACCGAACATAACCCGATCGAAGGATCTTTTTGGAAGGAGACCGATATGGCTGCGAAAAAAATGCTGGCCGTCGACCTCGGCGCGTCGAGCGGACGGGGAATCCTCGGCAGATTTGACGGCGAACGCTTTACTCTGGAGGAAATCCACCGCTTCTCGAACGATCCCGTGATGATGCCGGGCGGCTTCTTCTGGGATACGCTCCGGCTGCTCTTCGAAATCAAGACGGCGATCCTGAAATCGTCCCACGCGGGCGGGATCGATTCCGTCGGCATCGACACCTGGGGTGTCGACTACGGCTACCTCGATAAGACGGGCGCCCTCCTCTCGAACCCCTACCACTACCGCGACACGAGAACGGACAACATTCAGTCCTATGTCTTCGAAAAGCTCGCCCCCCGAAGCGAGATCTACGGCACGACCGGCATCCAGTCCCTCAACTTCAACACCCTTTACCAGATCGCGGCGGATCTGCGCGACCGCCCGTGGGTGGTGGAGAACGCCGAAACGCTTCTGCACATGCCCGACCTGCTCGGCTATCTTCTGACCGGCGTCAAGAAGAGCGAATACACGATCGCCTCGACGGGCGCCCTGCTCGACGCGAAGACACGGCGCTACGCGGACGCGCTGCTCGAAAAGTGCGGCGTGCCGAAGCGGCTGCTCTGCGGCCTCGTCGAGCCCGGTTATGACATGGGGAAGATGCTCCCGGCCATCGAAGAGGAGACCGGAAACACGGGCGCGCGGATCCTGAAGGTCGCCGGACACGACACGGCATCCGCCGTTCTCTCCGTCCCCGCGTCGGACGAAAACTTCCTCTATATTTCGAGCGGCACATGGTCCCTCATGGGGATCGAGTCGCCGGAACCGGTCCTCACGGATCTCTCCGAAAAATACGACTTCACGAACGAAGGCGGCGTCTTCGGGACCATCCGGGTGCTCAAGAACATCATGGGCCTCTGGATCGAGCAGGAATCCCGCAGACAGTGGAAGAGAGAGGGGAAGAGCTTCACCTTCGACGAGCTTTCCGAGATGGCGCTCGCCTCGAAGCCCCTGCAGTCGATCGTCAATCCCGACGATCCGCTCTTCGCGACCGCGGGCAACATGCCGAAGCGCATCTGCGAATACTGCGCGAAGACCGGACAGCACGTCCCCGAGAACATCGGCGAGATCGTCCGCTGCATCTTCGAATCCCTCGCGCTCCGGTACCGCTGGACCGCCGAGAAGCTCGAGGAGATGACCGGCCGGAAATACCCCGTCATCAGCATTGTCGGCGGCGGCACGAAGGAGACCATGCTCTCGCGGTTCGCGGCTGACGCGTCCGGGCGGTTCGTCCTGGCGGGACCCGTCGAAGCGACGACGCTCGGCAACATCGCCATGCAGTGCATTGCCGCGGGTGAGATCCGCGACATGTGGGAGGCGCGCCGCGTGATCCGCGCTTCCTTCCCGATCGAAGAATACGCGCCCGACGCCTCTTCGAAGAACGCCTGGGACGACGCCTACGGACGCTTCCTCTCCCTCATCGGGGAGTGAGACGCCGGCGGGAAGTCCTCCGAACCGAATCCGACAACAACTTCATCTTGAAAGGAATCCACACATGCTGAACACCGAAAAAGCGCTGGAAATCGCGAGAAATGTATATGGCAGATACGGCGTTGACGTCGACGCCGCGCTGAAGGCGACCGCATCCACCCCCGTTTCCGTTCACTGCTGGCAGGGCGACGATGTCGCGGGCTTCGAAGCGGCGGACGGAGACCTCACCGGCGGCATCCAGTCCACCGGCAATTACCCGGGCAAGGCGAGAAACATCGACGAGCTGAGAAAGGATTTCGAATTTGCGAAGTCCCTCATCCCCGGAAAGAAGAAGTTCTCCCTGCACGCCATCTACCTCGATTCGAACGGGAAGAAGGTCGCCCGCAACGAGATCGGTCCCGAGCACTTCGCGTCGTGGATCGACTGGGCGAAGGAGCAGGGCCTCGGCCTCGACTACAACCCGACGTTCTTCTCCCATCCGCTCTCCGCGGACGGCTTCACCCTTTCTTCCGACGATGAGAGCATCCGCAGGTTCTGGGTCGAGCACGGCATCCTGTCCCGCAAGGTCTCCGAGGCCTTCGGCAAGGCCACCGGTCAGCCCTCCGTCATCAACTTCTGGGTTCCCGACGGATTCAAGGACACCCCGGTCAACCGCGCCCGCAAGAGAGAAAACCTCGCACGCTCCTATGACGAGATCTTCGCCGAGAAGATTTCGAAGGAATACAACCTCGATTCCGTCGAATCCAAGCTCTTCGGCATCGGGCTCGAAAGCTGCACGATCGGCTCCCATGAGTTCTACATGGGCTGCGCGATGAAGCACGGCATCCTCCTCACCCTCGATACCGGCCACTTCCATCCCACCGAAATGGTCTCCGACAAGCTTTCCTCGACGCTCCAGTATCTCGACGGCGTGATGCTCCATGTTTCCCGTCCGGTCCGCTGGGACTCCGACCATGTCGTCATCCTCGACGACGAGCTCAAGGCCCTCGCCTGCGAGGTCCACCAAGACGGCTTCGAAAAACGCGTCAACATCGGCCTCGACTTCTTCGACGGCTCGATCAACCGCATCGCCGCGTGGACCATGGGTACCCGCAACATGCAGAAGGCTGTGCTCTGGGCAAACCTCGAACCCGTGAAGATGCTGCAGAAATTCGAGCTCGAAGGCGACTTCACCAGCCGTCTCGCCTACCTCGAAGAGCTGAAGACCCTGCCGTTCGGCCTTGTCTGGAACGCGTACTGCGAGATGCAGGGCGTCCCGGCGGGCGACAGCTGGATCCCAATGATGAAACAATATGAAAAGGACGTGCTTTCCGCGCGATAAGTCCATGCTGAAACACAAACACTCTCTGAACAAGCTCCTTTCCCTGGCCCTTGCCGTCCTCATGCTGTCCTCCTGCGGGCTCATCGAGATGCGCGAGGCGATGCTCGAATACCCGGAGACGAACAACACCGCCGACGGACTTCTCACCCCTGCCGCCCGTTCGGTGGAGGACGCCGAGGAGCGGATCACGGAATTCGTCTACACGGACGAGCCGGAAGCGACCGGTCCGGAACCGGTGACCTTCACGCTTGCCGGGGATATTCTCGTCGATACGTTCATCATCAGCGACGGAGCGCGCCGCGCCGGGGAAGGGCAGAGCTACAGCTTTGTCCGCATGCTCTCCGGGATTTACCGGGACCTCTCGGCGGCGGACATCACCGCAGGATTCGACACGACCGCCGCAAGGCCCAAGAACGACCAGGACAAGAGCCACAAGATCCCCGAGGAAATGGTCGCCGTGCTTGCCGAAGCGGGCTACGACGTCCTCGACACGCTGGCCTGGGACGATCCGAACGGCATGCTCGGACATTACGGCATCACCTCCCTTTCCACCTCCGCGAAGGACGGCGGGATCCTGATCCTCGAGGAAAAGGGTCTTGTCTTCGCGATCTGCGCGGCGGGCGGCGAGGCGTTCCCGATCGGCGACGAAGCGACGCTTTCGAACATCGCGAAGGCGGCGGATCAGGCCGAACTCGTGATCGTGCTCGCGGACTGGGATGACGGCATGACGCATGACGAGCAGTGCGCGGCCGCCTATTACATGGCGGAAGCCGGTGCGGACGTCGTCGTCGGGACCGGGGAGACCGTCGGTCCGGTCGACCGTCTTGCCACCCTGCGCGGGACCTCGTGCCTCGTGGCATATTCTCTCGGCAGCATCCTCTCGACGGGGAAGACATGGGAGGGACTGCTCGGCGGCATCCTCACCTTCACGGCGACGCCGGACAGTGAGGGGCACTATACCGTCGGCGATCCGATCCTCACCCCGACCGTCGTGCATTTCAGCGCGGCGAAGCAGGATTATCAGATATTCCCGCTGTCCGGCTACAACGATGACCTCGCTGCCCTGCACGGCGTCTCCGGCTTCACGGCGGAGGGCCTGAAGGGGTATATCCGCACGGTCATCCCGGCCGAATATCTCCCGCAGGAATTCCGGGGCTGAGACCCCGATTTCCGGAACAGGAACAACATCATGGTTCGATTCATCCACAAGCGGCAAGTGCTCCTGCCCGTCCTCGTGGCGGCGGCGGTCCTGCTCCCTGCCTGTTCAAGGCCGGAGGCGAGCAGTGATACCGATCCGATGCTGACGGGAACAGAGGTCGAGGAGCAGGAAACAGCAGACGAGCAGGAGGATACCGTGGTCCTCGAACCCGCGGTTCCCGCCATCGGCGTCGGCAGGATCATGCCCGTCGTCGTCGAGCAGCGGGACGAGCTGATCTGCATCGATCCCGGCCACGGCTTCCGCGATCCCGGCACCGGTTCCGACAGCTTCTTCCCGGAGGGGATCTATGAGCGCGAGATCACCATGCAGGTCTCCCTCCTCCTCGACGATGCCCTGAAGGCACGCGGCTTCCGCACGGTCCTCACCCATGACGGCGTGAACATGCCGGAGGGCGCGGACCTCAACTGGGACGGCGTTTTCTCCGCGCCTTACGAACGGCCGCCCTACGTCAACAACTATATCCGTCCGGACTATCTCGTCTCCATCCACGTGAACGCGGTGGGGAGTCCCGAGAAATGCGGGGCAATGGTCTTCTTCGACCAGAACTACTACAAGGATAACGACTGGAACGAGACCGCCGCCGCGTACATCCGCGATTCCATCGAGGAGGGGGTCGTGACGACCGCCGTAACCCAGCTCGTGGATTCCAAGGACATGGAGGACGCCTCCTTCGCGATCAACCGGGAGACGAAATGCGCCTCCTCGCTGATCGAAATGGGCTTCTGCACCAACGAAACGGACGCCGAAAACCTTCAGGATCCCGAATGGCAGAGACAGATGGCGGAGGCCATCGCCGAGGGGATCGAGCGGTTCTTCGACGATCTCGGACAGAACTGACTACCGGAAGTAAGGAAGCAGGAACGATAACATGGACAGGATCATGCGAAAAACGATCGCCGGGACCCTGGCGCTCCTCCTCACCGCAGCCGCCGTTCTGAGCGGTTGTTCGAGGAAGCAGAAGACGCCCGCTCCGGACACACAAGTGAATACATCTCCCGAAGAGGGGGCGGTCGTACTCGAACCGGCGATTCCGGCTGTCGGCATCGGCAGAGTCATGCCCGCTGTCGTCGTGAAGAAGAACCGGACGATCTGCATCGATCCCGGCCACGGGTTTTACGACAACGGGACCGGGGAGAACAGCTATTTCCCCGAGGGCGTGTACGAGAAGCACGTCAACTTCGCCATTGCAACCTACCTGAATCAGGACCTGATCGACCGCGGCTTTGACACGATCATGATGCACAACGGCGTCGACAGACCGGAATACGACTGGGATATGAATGAGATTTTCAATCCCAACGAGCGCATCGCGTTCATCAACGCGCAGGAGGTCGACTACGTCGTCTCCATCCACGTCAACGCGGCGCCGAATCCCGATGCCTGCGGCGTGCGGATTTTCTATCAGGACAATAATTACAAGTGGAACGACTGGGCGAAGCCCGCTGCGGAGGCGATCAAGGAAGCGATCGACGATACGGTCGAGATCACCGCGCCGACGACGGCGGACGACCCGAGCACGATGGCGAATTCGGACTTTGCGATCCCGCGCGAGACGCATGCCGCTTCGTCCCTGATCGAGGTCGGGTTCTGCACCAACGTCGTCGATGCCGCGAACCTCGTGAACGAAGAGTGGCAGAAATCCATCGCAAACGGCATCGCGGAGGGGATCGAACGCTTCTTCGACAATCTGGAGAATCCGTAATATGCTCGACAATCTGCTTTACAGCATCAACGCCATCCTGCCGATCATCCTTCTCGTGGTATTCGGCGGGATTCTGAAACGCTTCGGCAAGCTGACCGATGCCTTCACGGAGACGGCGGATTGGCTGGTCTTCAAGGTCGGCCTGCCGGTGATGCTGTTTTTGGAGGTCGCGGGGAGCTCGCTCGACGCCGATCTCGACCTGAAGCTCATCGTCTTTCTGCTGATCGCCGTGACGACGAGCTTCACCCTCATGTCGGTGCTCTCGCTCTTCCTCGTCAAGGATCCGAAGATGCGCGGCGCGTTCATTCAGGGCTCCTGCCGCTCGAACTTCGCGATTCTCGGCGTTCCGCTTGCCGTGAACATGTTCGGCGACGCGGGCGGACAGGCCATCGCCATCGCCATGCCGTTCGTCATCCTGATGTTCAACGGCTATTCCGTCATCATCCTTTCGCTCTTCTCGGGCAGCCGCGAGCACCGGCTCAACGCGGAAACGCTGAAGAGCATCCTCAAATCCATCGTCACGAATCCCCTCATCATCGGCGTGCTGCTCGGCCTGCCGTTCATGATCTGGAAGATCCCGCTTGTGACCGCGGCGTCGAAGAGTCTCAGCTATCTCTCGGGTCTCACGACACCGCTTGCCCTCCTGTCGCTCGGCGCGAACTTCAAGACCGAGAGTCTCCGCGGACGCGCGGGCTATGCGGTCCTGGGCGCCGTCAACCGCTGCGTGCTGATCCCGGCGATCGCACTGACGGCGGCTGCACTCGTCGGTCTGCGCGGACCCGCGCTCGGCGTGGTGCTGATCTGCTTCGGCGCGCCGACGGCGGTGACCAGCTACATCATGGCGAAGAAGATGGACAACGACCACGAGCTCGCGGCGCAGATCCTGCTGCTCTCGACCATGTTCTGCGTCGTCACCATCTTCCTCGGCATCTTCATCCTCCGGTCCCTCGCACTCATTTGAGTCTATCCTTACCATACAGGGAGTGAATATCATGATCAACCTCGAAAAAGAAATCCGTGAACAGCCCGCTGCGCTTTCCCGGGTGGTGGAAAACAACCTGCCCGTCATCCGCGCGCTCGTCGCCAAGGCAAAAGAAAGAGGCGTCAAGAACGTCTACTTTGCCGCCCGCGGCACCTCCGACCATGCGTGCGTCTATGCGCAGTATCTCTTCGGCATCTTCGCCGGGATCCCCTGCACGCTCGGAACGCCCTCCGTGTTCACCAAATACGGCGCGCATGTCGATCTCTCCGACAACCTCGTGATCGGCGTTTCCCAGTCCGGCAAGGCGGAAGACGTCCTCGCGGTTCTCGAATCCGCCAAGGCGGACGGCGCGATCACCGCTGCCGTCACCAACAATCCCGATTCCCCGATGGCCGGGTGCGCAGAGTATCATCTCTTCTGCGGATGCGGCCACGAGGCTTCCATCGCCGCGACGAAGACCTTCACGACCCAGATGACCATCCTCGGCGCGATCGCCGCGGTCTGGGCGGGCAACGACGAGCTTCTCGCCGCGCTCTCCTCCGTCGGTCCGAAGGCGCAGGAAATGCTCGATACGAAGTACGACGAGATCATGGCCTTCGCCGAGGCACATCAGAACATCCCCGGCGCGATCCTCCTCGGCCGCGGCATCTCCTACTGCATCGCCCTCGAAGGCGCGCTCAAGATGCTCGAGACCAACAAGCTCAAGATGAAGGGCTACCCGACCTCCGACTTCCACCACGGTCCGATCGCACAGGTGAAGCCCGGCGACCTCGTCTTCGTCCTCTCTCCGAAGGGACCGACCGCAGGCGACTCTGCCGACATCATCGCGAAGCTGAAGAACGTGGAAGCGGATATTGTCGTCGTCACCAATGACGCTTCGGAAGCGCCGGAAGGCACGACCGCCGTGGTCCTGCCCGACACCGGATGCGAATTCACGTTCCCGCAGATCGCCGTCATGTTCTTCCAGCTCCTCGCGTGCTGCATGACCATCGTCCGCGGCATCGATCCGGACAAGGCCGGCGTCATCAACAAGATCACCATCACGAAATAATCTTCGGAAACCGAAAGGGGAGAGGTCCTTGACAGGACTTCTCCCCGTTTTTTGTTATGCCGCGTTTTTCTGCCGCCTGTGTTCCCGCCGGATGCGCAGGATGCACTTGCGCACGGTGTCCGCCGGGATGACGGTCAGGGCGAAGAGCGCGCAGAGGCCGAGATCGGACGCCCTCAGCGGAACGCAGCGGAAGATCTCGCCGCCGAAGTACACGATCAGAAGCTGGATCGCGGCGACGGCTGGCATGATGACGGCAAACGCCCGGTTTTCGCACAGGTGCGCAAAGAGCTGGATACGTTCGGTCCGCGTGCAGAGCGCGATGCCGATCCCCATGAACACGAAGAGCGCGAAGAACAGCGTGAGGTGATAGAGCTCTCCGCCGCCGAAGAAGTGACGCACGCGCGGGGAGAGGAGGAAGGTCATCGCCAGAAGGATCGCGTATCCGCCGGTCGCGAGCATCTGGAAGAGCATCGCGCGGGTCAGAATTGGTTCGCTGCGCTTCACGGGCTTCTCCTTCATCGAATCGGCGAGCGGCGGCTCTCCCGCAAAGGCAAGCGACCCGAGAGTGTCCATGATCATGTTCACCCACAGCATCTGGATGACCGTGACGGGGTTTTCGATCCCGCACATCGTCCCGAGCACCGACACGCCGACCGCGGCGAGGTTCATCGTGAGCTGGTAGGTGATGAATTTGCGGATGCTTGAGAAAATCGTCCGGCCGTAGAGGACCGCGCGGGTGATCGAGACGAAATTGTCGTCGGTGATGACGATGTCCCCGGCTTCGCGCGCCACGTCGGTCCCGGAGCCCATCGCAAAGCCGACGTCCGCAGCTTTCAGGGCAGGCGCGTCGTTGATGCCGTCCCCGGTCATGCCGACGATGTGGCCCGCCGCTTTCGAGAGCCGGATCAGGCGGCTCTTATCTCCCGGCGTGACCCGCGAGATCACGGCGAGGCGCGGCAGGAGAGCGGTGACCTCCTCATCCGGGAGCTTGCGCAGAACGCCTCCGTCGACGAGGATCGGACCGGACTCCCGATCGTTTTGCGAACCGCTGTGTTCCCGCAGGATCCCGCACGAACGGGCGACGGCCGCGGCGGTGTCGGCGTTGTCCCCGGTGATCATGACGACCTGGATCCCGGCTTCCCGGCACTGGCGGATGGCGTCCGGGACCTCGCGGCGGATCTCATCCCGCAGAACGGAGAGGGCGACGAAGGTGAGGGGCGTGTTTTCGTCGGGAGCGTGAGCCCGGAGCATGGGGAAAACATCCGGCGATGCTTCGGCGTGCAGGATCACCCGGGCTGCATGGACGGTTTCCGCCCGGATCGCGCGTTCGATGGAGGAGCGGATGCCCGGTGTCATCGGGCGGATCAGTCCGTTTTCGTCCGCATAGGAGACGCAGGCCGGCAGAAGAAGCTCCGCCGCGCCCCGCAGATAGACGCATCCGTCCGCAAGGGCTGCCGAGAACTTCCGCTCCGAGTCAAACGGAATGCGGTCGCTCGGCGGAGTGCGGATCCCGCGGATCCCGGCAAAGCGGTTCAGAGCCCTCTCGGTCGAGTTCGCAGCGGATGCGTTGGCTTCCGCGCTCTTTTTCAGCCGCAGACCGAGGGAGCCGGGCGCCGATCCGATATTTTTCCACCGGCCGTCCGGGGTGACGATCTCTTCGACGGTCAGCGCGCCGGAGGTGAGCGTCCCGGTCTTATCGGTGAAGAGCATGTCGACGCTCCCCGCCGTCTCGATCCCGACAAGGCGCCGCACGAGGACGTTCGCCTTCATCATCCGCTTCATGTTGGATGAGAGCACGACCGTGATCATCATCGGCAGCCCCTCCGGGACCGCGACGACGAGGATCGAGATCGCGAGGGTGAGCGCGTTCACCGCTTCGGTGAGGACAAAGCGCGCGTCGGTCAGGCGGAGAAGGGCGAGTGCCGGATTCTGCCCGGCGTCGAACCAGAACGCGTCCGCGAGATGGACCGCCGCGACGACGCCCGCCGAGACGTACCCGATGCGCGAAATCGTTTTGGCGAGCGCCGAGAGACGGTTTTTGAGCGGGCTGACGTTCTCCTCCGCGGAAAGCTCGCCCGCGATGGAACCGTAGAGGGTCGCGTCCCCCACCGCAAGGACCAGCATCACGCCGTCCCCGGCGAGAATGTGGCTTCCGCGGAACACGACGGCGGGGTCCCCGGTCCGCATCTCGTATTCCCCGGTGCGGCAGGCGGCGAGGGCGTCGGGGGAAGCTGTTTTGGCGGCGGGACGGCTTTCTCCGGTGAGAGGGGCTTCGTCCGCCCGGAGCGATCCCCGCACGAGGATGCCGTCCGCGGGCGCCGTATCGCCAGGGCGGAGAACGACGAGATCGTATTTCACCAGCGTGCTCGTCGGACAGTCGATCTCCTCGCCGCTCCGCAGGACCCGGCACCGCGAATCGCCGAGGGTGGCATAGAGCTTCTCGAACGAGGCGCCGGAAGACCGCTCGGAGATCGTCGTCACGAGCGCGGAGACGAGCACCGTCAGCGCGATCCCGCAGGAGTCCGCCCACCGCGAGCCGGAAAAAGAAAAGACCGTGTTGACGAAAAGCGCGGCGAGGAGGATCTTGATGATCGGATCGTTGAGATTGGCGAGGAACTGGCGGAAGAATCCCGTGCGGCGGCCGGGCGAGACCGCGTTTGCGCCGAAAAGCCGCCGGGACAGCGCTACCTCGTCCGCTGTCAGTCCGCAGGAGACCGACGGCGGACGGAGCGTTTCGCGCGCGCCTGACCTCGGCCGCCCCGTGTGAAACTGCAAGGATTCGTTCATGCAACCACCTGCCCCATCAAAGCTGGTGGAGTATATGCGGGCGCGCGGCGCGGTATGCGGCAGGAAAAGGGCTGCCGCCCCGTTCGGAACGACAGCCCGTCTGTTCAGTTGCAGTTTTTCCGTGTGATCCGGGAAATCAATACGCGCCCTGCGCCAGCATGGCGTCGACGACCTTTGCGAAGCCCGCAATGTTCGCGCCTGCGACGTAGTTGCCTTCGAGGCCGTATTCCTTGGCCGCGCCCGCGATGTTCGCGTAGATGCCCGTCATGATGCCCTTCAGCTTCGCGTCGACTTCGTCGAAGGTCCAGGAGAGACGCTCGCTGTTCTGACTCATTTCAAGACCGGAGGTCGCCACGCCGCCCGCATTCGCCGCCTTGCCGGGAACGAAGAGCACGCCGTTTTCCTGCAGGTACTTCGTCGCTTCGATCGTCGTGGGCATGTTCGCGCCTTCGCAGACCGCCTGCACGCCGTTCTTCACGAGTTCCTTCGCGTCGTCGAGCAGAAGCTCGTTCTGAGTCGCGCAGGGCAGAGCGATATCGGTCTTGACGCTCCAGACGCCGCGCCCGTCGCGGTATTCGGCTTCCGGCTTTGCCGCCTTGTATTCGGAGAGCCGGCCGCGGCGCACTTCCTTGATCTCCTTGACGAGATCGAGGTCGACGCCGTCCTTGTC
The DNA here is from genome assembly GCA_017540285.1 of Clostridia bacterium. Classification (GTDB taxonomy): domain Bacteria; phylum Bacillota; class Clostridia; order Oscillospirales; family CAG-272; genus UMGS1696. The sequence goes on from JAFYBI010000524.1 coordinate 14,072, forward strand.
GTAGATCCAGCCGGTGGAGTCGGACAGGGTCACGACGCGGCCGCCGAGCTGGGCTGCCTTTTCCGCCGCGTAGATCGCGACGTTGCCCGCGCCGGAGACCGCAACCGTCTTGCCGTCGATGCCGGACGCATGATCCTTGAGAAGCTCGTCGACGAGGTAGAGCAGGCCGTAGCCGGTCGCCTGCTTGCGGACGAGGGAGCCGCCCCATGTGAGGCCCTTGCCCGTCAGCACGCCTTCGTACAGACCGGTGATCCGCTTGTACTGGCCGTAGAGATAGCCGATCTCTCTGGCGCCGGTGCCGATATCGCCGGCCGGGACGTCGACGTCCGCGCCGATATATTTGTAAAGCTCGGTCATGAAGCTCTGGCAGAACGCCATGACTTCGCGGTCGCTCTTGCCCTTCGGGTCGAAGTCGGAGCCGCCCTTGCCGCCGCCCATCGGGAGTCCGGTCAGGCTGTTCTTGAAGACCTGTTCGAAGCCGAGGAACTTGATGACGGAGAGGTTGACGGACGGGTGGAGTCTCAGGCCGCCCTTGTACGGGCCGATCGCGTTGTTGAACTGAACGCGGTAGCCGGTGTTGACACGGATCTTGCCGCTGTCGTCGACCCACGGAACGCGGAACTGGATCTGCCGGTCGGGCTCGGTGAGACGCTCGAGAATCGCTTCCTGCTCGTATAATTTTTCATTCTTGGTAATGACTCTTTCGAGGGACTCGAAGACTTCGCGGACCGCCTGGAGAAATTCCGGCTGATAGGAGTACTTCGCCTCTACCTGAGAAAGCACGTTCTGGACATAGCTCATGGTTGGTTCCTCCGAGTGAAATGGATTTTGAACGGTATAAATATACCACAAATCCGCCGGAAATGCAAGCAGGGCGGAGTAAAAAACCGTGTTCACGCAAGATTTCTGCACATTGACGAATCGGAAAAACCCGGAAGGGGCGATTTTCGGCATGGTGCAAAAAAACGGGGCTTCCGCGAAAGGCAAAAGGATGCCCGACGGAACGGACCGCCGGGCAGAAACGGATATTATACGGAATGGAACGAAAAATTATACATGATCCGCGCCGTCCACGAAGAGCGGAAGCGGGAACCAGGAGCGAACCGCGGGGGAGAGCGCGAGGCGGTGAGGCGACCAGAGCCCGCAGAGGAAGGAGATCGCCTCGAGGTGGCCGAGCGCGAGCGCGCAGTCCGATGCGCCTTCTTCCACGGAAACCTCGTTGTTCTTCACCGCGATCCGCACGCTGACGTCGCCCGCGAAGCCGCGGATGAAGAGCGAGAGCTCGCCGTCCCCGAGTTCCTCGCGCTTGGCTTTGAAGCGGAGCAGGGCAGCGATGACGTGCGGATAGTTGAGGATGTTGAACATTTCGCAGTGATCGAACGAAATGCCGCCGCCGAATCGAGTGATCCGCGCGAGAAGATCGGTCTCCCAGACCGGGAAGGAGAGATGGACATCCCCGCGCTGGGCGACGTAATTGCGCACGACGTCGACGGTGTCCTCCGGATCGGCAAGGGTCAGTTCCCCGAGACCGCCGATGAAGTAGCCGCGGAAATCGCCGTCCCGGAGGATCGCGGTCAGGGACGAACGCCAGGAGCAGGCAATGTCGTAAAACGACGCCCGCGGGCGGACCGTATGGACAGGCTTCGCTGCATGCAGCGCGTGGATCCGGTCGAGCAGATCCGCGTCGTCCGCGTTCACGTCGCGGAACTCGAGCGGCGTGAGGGGGACGTTCTCGAACGCGCGGCGGAGGTTGCCCCGGTCGACGCCGACGGAGATCTGCTGTCCGGCATGCTCAAAGCCGAAGTGCTGATACCGCTGCCGCTGTCCGCCGAGGATCGAGAAATCGACGCCGTCCTCGATCATGTCCCGGAGCGCGAGGCGCATGCAGTCCTTCATGTATCCCTTCGAGCGGGAATAGGGATGCACGGCGACGTTGCCGATCCCGCGGGATTTCAGAATCTCGCCGTCCACGGAAAGATCGGAGTCGAACGCGCCGATCGCGGCTTTGAGCTTCCCGTTCTCGGTGACGACGTAGTTGGAGTAGCAGGGGTCGTATTCTGGCTTGTAGAGCTTGGGCAGGAGCTTTTTGAAGTCTTTTTCGTTGCCGTTGAAGCCGAAGACGTAGTTCATGAAGTCCATGAGGTCGTCGTACATCTCGGGCGTACCGCGGCCCTTGTAAAGGATGGGATCGGACATGGCGTACTTCCTTTCTGGTCGGATGATGGAATGTCAGAGGGGTTTTGCCGCCCACGCGGGGATGCCCTCGGCGAGGAGCGCGTCCCGGGCGGATCTTGCGTCGGAGAGGGCGGGAAAGAGACCGAACACGGCCGGTCCGCTCCCGCTCATGAGAACGGAGGAGGCGCCGAGCGCCGTCATGCGGTCCTTGAGCGGCGGTGCGCCGGGATGACGGGGCAGGATGACACGCTCGAAGTCGTTGAAGAGGGAGCGGGGCATGCCGCCGGCCAAAAGCTCGTCGAGGAGGGCGTCAGGCGCGGGGGCGGGAGGCGCCGGATGCTCGTCGAGAAGGCGGTATGCCTCACGTGTCGAGATCCCGCCGCCGGGGAATGCGACGAGGACGGCGTAGGACGGCGCCGGGACCGCAAGGGGCGCGATGCGTTCCCCGATCCCGCGGCAGAGACAGGTCCCGCCCGCGAGGCAGAAGGGGATGTCCGCGCCGATCTTCGCGCCGATCCTCATGAGCGTCCCGGTATCCGCGCGGACGCCGAAGAGGAGGTTCAGGGCTTTGAGCGCCGCCGCGCCGTCGGAGGAGCCTCCCGCGAGCCCGGCGGACGAGGGAATGTGCTTTTCAAGATCGATGAAGAGATCGTATTCCCCGATCCCGAATGCCTCGAAGAACGCCTCGGCGCACTTCCAGACGATGTTGCGGGAATCAGAGGGGACGGCGGGATCGGAGCAGTGTACGGCGATCTTTTTGCCGGATGCGCGGGGAGAGCGGGTCACGGAGACAAGGTCATACAGGCCGATCTGCTGCATGACGGAGGTGATCTCATGGTATCCGTCGGGGCGTTTGGGACCGACCGCGAGGTACAGGTTGATCTTCGCGGGGGCTTCGATGGTGAGTGCGTTCATGGGACACCTCAATGAAAGAGCCGGATGATCGGATTCTGCCGGATCCCCACCGCGCCGATGGGGCAGAGCTCCTGGCAGCAGTAGCACTTGATGCAGGCGTCGCGGTGGATCTTCGGACGCGTTTTGCCGCCGCGCTTCACCATCTCGATGGTCCTCTGCGGGCAGGACGCGGCGCATTTTCCGCACCCGACGCACTTGTTCCGGATGATCATGGGCTTCGGCTCGAAGGCTTTGGCGAACCGCCCGCCCATGAAGCCCGAAAGATTCTTCAGAAACGACCCGGAATCGGCGTCCGGGCGGATAAAGCCGAAGGTCGGCGGCTCCGCGGTCCCGAGAAGTGGGATCTCATGCCAGTCCCGCGGAATGCGGCTCCGGGCGGCTGCGGCGTTCAGATAGAGCGTCTCTCCGTCGCGGCGCATCATGTGTTCGGCGACGATGTCGAGGGCGAAGGGATCGCGGGAGACGAGCATCTGTCCGGTCATCTTCGGCGTGCCGTGCGTCGGACCGTTGCCCTCCATCGAGAGGATCGCGTCGCATACGGCGAGGAAGGGCTTGTCCGCCGTCACGTACATCCCGAGGTCGCAGAGCATTTCGGAGAAGTCCGGAAGGGCGGGAAACGCGCTGTGCATCTCGAATTTTTCGAGCCCGGGGATGAGGCCGAAGAGGTTTTTCACGGCGCAGCTCATCCCGGTGAGGGAGTGGGACTTCATTTTGCAGAGATCGACGACGACGTCCGCCTTCTGATAGACGGAGAGGAGCCGCGCGTTGCGGAGCTTTTCGCCGTGCATCGTCACGTTCCCGAAGCCGAAGTCGTCGTTCAGGCGAACGCGGGGATCGACCGTATCCATGCCGCAGACCTTGTAAACGTGGCTGAGCGCGGCGGCGGAATAGGGACCGCCCGGGGAATCGGCGAGGGTGACGCTCTCCGCGCCCATCGAAAAGACGACGTCCGCGAGGGCGGAGATGACGGCGGGATGGGTGGTCGCCCCCTGATCGGGACGCTTCGCGAGGACGAGATTGGGCTTGAAGAGCACTTGTTTCCCGCAAAAGAAATCCTCCGGGAGGGAGAGCGCGGCGAACGCTTCGCGGAAGAAGGCCGTGAGGGCGGGGATATCATAGGTTTCGCACGGGGCGAGATAGACGGGGGAAGCAGTCATGAAGCGCCTTCTTGTGGTTGTTTTTCCCTATTATAGCACAGCGGGAGAAAAGAATCAAGCGGGAGGAGAAAAAGACCGGCGAGGGGACGATCAGTGCGGAGTAAAAAGAGAGGAAACGACAAAAAACTTTAATGAAAACGAACAAAACCTCTTGACAACGACATATAAATATAGTATAATAGATCAAACGTTAGAAATCGTCAACAAAAAGCACATTTCTGAGGAGGCGAAAACCATGAAACAGGAAAGCGGCATTTTTAAGGAGGAACGGCAGACACAGATCGTTCGTATCGTTGAAGAAAACGGAAGAATCAACACCGCAGAGATCCAGAGAAAATTCGGCGTGAGTTACGGGACTGCACGGAATGATCTCGACGAGCTTGCGGCAGCCGGAAAACTGCTCCGAACCCACTCCGGTGCAATCCGGCAGTCGGCGCCGTCCGTGGGATGGACGCCGGATATTCATAAGCTCTCATCGAAGGAACGCTGCGGGGAGGAGATCTATGACAATTATCTCGCGCTTGCCAAGGCGGCGGCAGCTCAGATCGCGGAGGGGGATATGGTGTTTCTGACATCCGCGTCTCTCGGCTGGCTCATTGCAAGGGAGATCCCCGGGGACCTTCGGTGTACTGTGGCAACCAACTCCGCTTCCGTGGCCGAAGAACTGCGGAAAAAGGAGGCCGTAAGGGTTTTCCTCGCCGGAGGGGAGATGGC
>JAFYBI010000525.1 GCA_017540285.1 Clostridia bacterium
GTACCGGTGACATAAGAATCTTCGCCGTCGGGTTCGGTGACGAGCTTGTTGCCGATAGCTTCTTCAATCTTGCCGGTCTTTTCGGCGTTGCCCTTCGCGGTGACATAAACAGTCGCGAAGCTCTTGTCGCCTTCATAAGCGCCCTTCCAGCCGTAGACAACGAAGACATTGTATTCGTCGAGTTCAGCGGGAAGCTTGGAAGCCTTGTCGATCTCCGTAGCCTTCATGGTCTTGTTATCCTTGACTTCAACGTTGAAGACCTTGAGGGTAGCGAAGTTGTCCTTGTGGCCGGTAAGCTTGATGGAGAGAGCCTTATCGGTGTTGAAGATTTCCTTCGCGGTGAGCGTGCCGGTGTAGTAGCCCCAAGTCGGACGAGCGGGAACGAGGAGCGGATTTTTGTTGGCGAGGGAGATTTCCACGCCATCAGCATCGAAGCCCTTTTCGTTGTAACCGTTGCGGGCAACGATCTGGCCGCTGATGATCGGGTAAACGAGACCCTGGGTCAGAGCCTTGTTGGTAGCCTTGACGGTCTTGATTTCGCCCTTGTAGAGGTCGAGAATCGTAGCATCGTAGTAGGTCGCGCCGAGGAGCAGCTTGCCGGTCGCTTCGCTTGCGGAAACATACTTCGCGGTGTCGTAGTTAGCGGAAAGCAGGAGGCCGTAGGTCAGAGCGTAAGCGCTGACATCAGCGAAGCCCTTGCCCGGTTTCACGTTGACGTAGATGTTGTCGGTGACCTTGTCGCCGGTGAAGGTCCAGCCATCGCCAGCCTTGCCGGTGTAAACCTGAACGGGAGCCCAGCCATAGTCTTCGGCGGTGGACTTGTCAAGAACGAAGATGTACGTATCGTCAGCCTTCGCTCTTTCTTCAGTAGCAAAGCCATCCTTGGACTTGTAGCCGTCTTTCCATTCCCAGGTCTCGGTCTTGCCGGTGAGGTCAAGGCCGGTTTCGACGTAGTAAGCGTCGTTGGCAGCATCGTAAGAAGCAACCTTGTAGACGGACTGCTTTGCGAAGAGGTCAGCCATGTCATACTTGTACGCATAGTTGTACAGGTCGCCCTTGAGCCACTGGTCATACGCGCCGATTCTGATCTGCTCATACTTGAGAGCGTCGCTTCTGTAGCCGTTGACAACGATGTAGCCGTCAGCGGAAACGCCGGCGTAAGAATCAACAACGATGTACTTGGAGCCGTTGGTAACGTTCTTGGAGATGTAAACGAGCTTGCCGTCGACAACCACGTATTCGACGATGTTCATGAACGCATCGTTGAGGATCGCGCCATAAACAGCCTTCGCGTAAACGTTGTCGCCGTCGTAGAACATCGGGTTGCCAGCGAGTTCAGCATAGTCGTAGGTCAGAGTCTCGTCGCCGATGGTGACGGTTCTCTTGTTGACGTCGTATGCACGAACGAGGCCGGTAGCGATGTAGGTCTTGTCAGCAGGATCCTTGTCGACGATCTTCTCGATGTGGAGTTCGCCGGTCAGAGGATTGAAGCCGTAGATAACGAAGTCGCCGTCAGCCGGAGTAGCGCCGGTGATGTAGCCGCGACCACCCTTATAGTCCTCAAGGAGGATCTTGAGCGGATCGGAAGCGTAGTCACTGTAGGTCTTGCCGGGGTTGGCAAGTTCCCAAGCGGTCTTCGCAGCAACGTTGACGTCATACATGTAGGGGTTGCCGGACTTTTCTTTGCCGTCGCCGTCGTTCAGCTTGCCGGTCTTGTACAGACCGAATCTGTAACCCTGATAGAGACCGTAGTCGGCAGTGCCGTCCGCAGTCAGGTCATACAGGTCGAGCTTCGCATAAGCGGTGTTCTTCTTGATGGTGTCGTTGTTGAGGGTCAGGAGACCGCCAGTCGTGGAGGTAACCGTGAGGTCGCCGAGTTCGGAAATGTCATCGAGAATGTCGATGCCGACGAACTTGACCTTGTTGCCTTCAGCGGTGAACTTGTACTTGAAGTACTTGCCGAGGAGGGAGTTGTAGTACCAAGCTTCCGTCCAGGTGTCGCCGTTTTCGTCCTTGATGGGACCGTCAGCCTTGCGCTCAAGGATGTTGCCGTTGTCCCAGTCAATCGCGTATCTCTTGTTGGTGGTGGTCTGAACGGGGTTGCCGATCGCGCTCTTCACGATGATCAGACCGGCGTTCCAGTTGTTCACGTTGACATAGTTGATCTTGGTGAACTTGTCGGTGAGGGAGAGACCAGCAAGAGCCTTTTCGATCGGGTACTTGCCGTCCGCATCCTTGGAGAAGAGACCTTCGTTCTTGATGGTGCCGCAGAAGATCTTCTGCTCGCCGAGGGACTTCACGAGCTTCGTGCCGTCGTCGGTGAAGAGGAGTCTGTAAGCAGCGCCGAGCTGAGCTTCGTCGTCATGCGCACCAGCGCCGATGCCGAGCTTTTCCTTGGCAATGTAGTAGGTGTCGCCTTCGAGAGTGCCGTCAGCCTTCACAACACGGAAGCCAACAGTGCCGGAAGGAACGTCGCCGGACTTGGAGATCGCATCGATCGCCGCTCTGTCAGTAGCGGTGACGATGATGGTCTTCCAGCCGAGATCAGCGCCGAAGTAACGAGCGCCGAGCGTGTCGCCGGCGGACGTCGGGATGGACAGAGCATTGTAGATGATCTGCGCAACTTCGCCGCGGTTGAGGATATCGGTGTAAGCAACACCGGTGATGCCCTTGGTCAGGCCGATGCCCTCAGCCTTTTCGATGTAGCCCCACGGATATTTCTGGCCGCCGTAACCGAGAGTACGGCAAACCATCGTGAGAGCGTCCTGATACTTGATGCCATCGGTCGGGCCGAACTTGCCATTGCCGTAACCTTCGATGATTCCCTTCTGGGAAGCATAGGAGATCGCGCCGTAGAAGCTCTGAGCGGGCGTGCCGTCCAGGTCGGTGAACCCGGAGTTGTTCACGTTGCCGTCGGTCCACTGAGCGTCGTCAGTCCAACCGGTGGAAATACGTCCGACAAACAGAGCCATCTGATATCTCTGGATAGCAGAGTCGGCGTCAGCGTCGAACTTGTTGGGGTCAACACCCTTCATGATGCCGTAAGCATCGAGCATGCCGATGGCTTCCGCGTACGTGGTGGCAGCGGAGATGAGCTTCGGAGCATCTTCCGCGATCGCAGTGTCGGCTGCGAGGGCCATGGAAGCGCTGGAAACGGCCATCAGAAGGGCAAGAACAAGTGCAAGAATTTTCTTCATCTTATTCTGTCTCCTTGAAAAAAGAATAGTGGTTGTCGAGAGAAAGTTGCGCCAGTTCGCCCCTTTTCTCTGTGCGTAAATGATACCACACGCGCAAAAATTATGCAAGACCTCTCTTTGAGGTGTAATATAACTGAAATATTAAAGTGTATTTAATATTTCCGCCCTGCGGTTTCGGTTATCGGAAAGGCACTTTTTCGCCCGCCGGACGTCCGCGATCGCAATTTTCGCTTGCTTTTTCGCGCGTTCTGTCGTATAATAAAGCCATCTACGAGACGAGAGGCTGTGAATCATCATGCGGATCCCACCCCGGAGGGCTTCTTTTCCCTTCCTTATTATATTGTGCCTTACGCTCCTTGTTCCGGCGCTGATCGGGGCGCTCGCCCTGCCCGCGTCGGCGGACATCGCGGCGAACGGCAAGGTTGTCATCGTCCTCGACGCCGGTCACGGCGGGATCGACGGGGGCACCGCCGTCGGCACCCTGGTCGAGGAGGAGATCAACCTCCGGCTCGCGAAATATCTCCGCGCCGTCCTCGAGGGCGACGACCGCTTCGAGGTCTACCTCACCCGCGAGGAGGACGTCTACCTCAATTTCTTCGAGCGCACCTCAGTCGCCCGCGAGCACAACGCCGACCTGCTCCTCTCCCTGCACTGCAACTCCAGCCCCGAGGCCGACGCGAACGGCTGCCTCGCGATCGTTTCGGTCGTGCCCAAATTTCGCGCGGACACCCTCGCCGGCAAGATCCTCGACAACATTTCCGCCTCCGTCCCGATCCGGCGCGGCCGCGTCGACACCGAGGAGGACACGGGCGACGAGCTCGGCATCTACTACTGGAGCGAAGAGCGGCAGTGGGACATGCCCGGCGCGTATGAGCTCGGCCAGAAGAGCGATTATTATTCCATCAACACCTGGTCGTGCCGCTTCGGGATCCCCTCCGTGATTCTCGAGCACGGCTATCTCTCGAACGCGAACGACGACGCGGTCCTCGCGGACGACGCCAGCCTCTGGGCCATCGCCGCCGCGGAGGGACGCGCCATCATCGACTACTACACCGGGCACGAGCACGTCTTCGGCGAGGTCGAGACCGACTTCCCCTCGAACTGCGTGATCCACGGCACGGCGTCCGCGCGGTGCTCGATCTGCGGCGCGAAGAGCGGGACGGTCGATCTGCCCGAGACGCCCGACAACCACTGGTGGCGGTATCTCGCACACACGCCGCCGACCTGCACCGAAGAGGGGTACATGCGCGCCATCTGCCAGATCGAGCGCACGTTCGCCCGCCAGGTCGACGAGATCCATGCCGACATCGTCGAGGAGGTCCTTCCCCCGCTCGGGCACAGCTATGAGGTGGTGGAAGAGGTCCCCGCGGGCCACGGACAGGACGGCCGCCTGCACAAGCGCTGCACCGTCTGCGGGGACGAGATCGACGAGGTCTTCCCCGGGGAACCGCACGAATACGCCGTCTTTGAAGAGATCGAGCCCCAGTGCACCGCCGAGGGACGCCGCACCGAACGCTGCACCGTCTGCGGGGACGTCCGGGCGGAGACGATCCCGGCTCTGGGACATGACTACGCCGTCACGGAGCACGTCGATCCGACCTACGAGGACGACGGCTACGAGATCCTCACCTGTACCCGCTGCGGGGACGAGAAAACCGAGGTCCTCTCCGTCTGCCCGCACGAATTCGACACCGCCGAGGTTCCCCCGACCTGCACGGAGCCCGGCCGCCGGACCATGACCTGCCGCCTGTGCGGGTATGTGAAGATCGAGGAGCTCCCGCCGCCCGGCCATTCGTACGAAACGCAGATGGAGGTCTCTCCAACCTGCGTCGAGGACGGCTTCTACCGCGGGAAATGCACGGTCTGCGGCGCCGTGACGAGCGAACGCATCCCCGCCCTCGGACACCACCTCATCCCGGACCCGGACGGCGGCGGATCGGTCTGCACGATCTGCGGCGCGAAGGTGCGGGACGAGAGCACAAAGGAAGTCCCGCCGCTCAAAAACCCGCTCATCCTCGTGATCCTCGGCCTCGTCGCCGCGCAGCTCGCCGCCGTCGTCGTGATCCTGATCCGCAGCCGCGCGGAAGCGAAGAAAAAGAGACGGTACCATTGAGAAGGAAGCGGCGCGGAACACACTGACTACCTATCTATATAAAGGTCATCCATTATCCATGTATTTCGACACCATCATCATCGGCGCGGGCCATGCCGGGGTCGAGGCGGCGCTGGCATGCGCGCGGACCGGGCTCACCGCCGCCCTGTTCACCCTCTCCCTCGACGCCGTCGCGAACATGCCGTGCAATCCCTCCATCGGCGGGACCGGCAAAGGCCACCTCGTCTTCGAGATCGACGCGATGGGCGGGGAAATGGGCTATGCGGCGGACCGCGTCACCCTCCAGTCCCGTACCCTCAACACCTCGAAGGGCGCCGCCGTCCGCTCCAAGCGCATTCAGGCCGACCGCCGCGCATACTCCGCGCTCATGAAGCACACGATCGAGGAGACGCCCGGCCTTTCCCTCATCCAGGGCGAGGTCACGGGCATCCTCACCGAGCCGGACGGGGACGGGGGACGGCGGGTCACGGGCGTCACGGCCTCCCCGATGGGAGAATTCTCCTGCCGCGCCGTCGTCGTCTCCACCGGCACGTACCTCGGCGGGCTCACCCACGTCGGCGACGTCTCCCGCCATGCGGGGCCGGACAACTCCCTCCCCGCCGAAGGGCTGAACGACTGTCTTCGCGCCCTCGGCATTCCCATGATGCGCTTCAAGACCGGCACGCCGCCCCGCATCCACCGGCGCTCGGTCGATTTTTCGCGTCTCGAGGTCCAGTACGGCGAGGAGTGGATCACGCCGTTCTCGTCCCGCACGGATCCCGACGCGCTCAACCGGATCGAGCAAATCCCCTGCCACGTCGTCTACACGAACGAAGAGACCCACCGCGTCATCCGCGAGAACCTCCACCGCTCGCCGCTCTATTCCGGCAAAATCCACGGCACCGGGCCGCGCTACTGCCCCTCCATCGAGGACAAGGTCGTGCGCTTCGCGGACAAGGAACGGCACCAGCTCTTCCTCGAACCGATGGGGCTTGACAACGAGGAGCTGTATCTGCAGGGCTTTTCCTCCTCCCTCCCGGCGGACGTGCAGCTCCGGATGCTCCGCACCCTCCCCGGCTTCGAGGAGGCCGAGGTGATGCGCTTCGCCTACGCCATCGAATACGACTGCGTCGATCCGCTCGCGCTCCTGCCGACGCTCGGCTTCAAGCAGATCCGCGGGCTGTACGGCGCGGGACAGTTCAACGGGACCTCCGGCTACGAGGAGGCGGCGGCGCAGGGGCTTCTCGCCGGCATGAACGCCTCCCTGTACGTGCGCGGGATGCCCGAGATCGTTCTCCCGCGGTACTCGTCCTATCTCGGCACCCTCGTCGACGATCTCGTGACGAAGGGCACGAACGAGCCCTACCGGATCATGACGGGCCGCAGCGAATACCGCATCCTCATCCGGCAGGACAACGCCGAAGAGCGGCTGGCGAAGTACGGTCACGACGCCGGGCTCCTCTCCGACGAGCGGTACGAAGCGACCCTCGCGCGCACCCGCGAAGTGCGGGAAGAGGTCGAACGCCTGAAGCGCGCGCACGTCGGCCCGTCGTCCGGAATCAACGCGCTCCTCGAGGAACGCGGAACCGCGCCGCTCTCCTCCGGCGTCTCCCTCGCCGAGCTGATCCGGCGTCCGGAGCTGGACTATGCGGCCCTCGCGCCGTACGATCCCGCACGTCCCGCACTCCCGCGCACCCAGGCGGACCGCGTGTCGACGGAGATCAAGTACGAAGGGTACATCCGCCACGAGGAGGAGGAGGTCGCGCGGCAGGCCCGGGCGGAGAACGCGAAGCTGCCCGCGGACATCGACTATGCGGCGATCCGCGGCCTCCGTCTCGAAGCGGCGCAGAAGCTCGAAAAGGTGCGTCCCCTCACCGTCGGGCAGGCCGCGCGCATTTCCGGCGTCAACCCGGCGGACATTTCCGTGCTTCTGATCTGGCTGGAAGCGAGGAAGGCCGCGAGGGCGTGAGCTGAGCTCGCCGGCGGCAGGCTCGTGCGCCAAGACAGAAAAGTGCATATCTGACGCATCTTGATCATTCCTCTTGCCTGCGCGCTGACGCTTGCGGGGATGTATCGGCGAGGCCGATAGCTTTTTTCTCCCGCATGAAATGCAACGCTGCATGTCCCTGCAAGCGCAGCCGCGCAGACAGGATGAAAGGACAGAGTCCTTTCTCCGCGCGCACCTTCGACGCGCGCTCTTTTGTCCCCGGGCACCGCCCGGTCACCGCGGACCCCGCGGCGCCCGGCGCAGACAACCGAACAATACCGCGCGTGCGCCTCCCGAAGGCTTGCCTTCCGGCGAACCGTACGCGCCAAGGAGCTAATCACATGCAAATCTCTTCTTCCATCCGCGAAAAAACCGCGCGCGCCGAGGAAATCCTCGCCCCCATTTTCTCCGACATCGACCGCATCGCCCGGGAAAACACCGAGCACGTCCTCGACTGCTTCCGCGAGGCGCAGGTCTCCGAGGCCCTGTTCGCGCCGTCGACCGGGTACGGCTACGGCGACGTCGGCCGGGACCGCATCGACGCCCTCGCGGCAGCCGTTTTCCGCGCGCCCGCCGGGTTCATGCGCCCGTCCCTCCTCTCCGGGACCCACACCCTCACCGTCGCCCTCTTCGGCATCCTCCGTCCGGGGGACACGATGCTCTCGCTCTCCGGCGTCCCCTACGACACCATCCTCCCGGTGATCGGCATCGACGCGGACGGGAATCCCGCCCCCGACGGCGAAGGCTCCCTCGCGGACTGGGGCGTCGCGTTCCGGCACGTCCCGCTGACGGACGAGGGGGACGCTCCCTTTGATTATCCGGCGATCCGCCGCGCGATGCGGGATGCCGGGGAACGGCTCAAAATGGTCTACGTCCAGCGCTCGAAGGGGTATGCCGACCGTCCGACGCTCACCTCCCGTCAGATCAGGACCGCCGCCCGGACGGTGAAGGAAATCGCGGCGGAGCTCGGCATCCGCCCGCCCGTCTTCATGGTGGACAACTGCTACGGCGAATTCACCGAGACGACCGAGCCGACCTTTGCGAACGCGCCGGACGAAGCGCCCGCGGACCTCATCGCGGGGTCGCTCATCAAGAATCCGGGCGGCGGCATGGCGGACGTCGGCGGCTACATTGTCGGATCAGAAGAATGCGTCCGGCTGTGCGGGAGCCGTCTGACCTCTCCGGGCGTGGGGCTCGACGTCGGGGCGTCGCTCGGGCAGAACCGGAACCTCATCAAGGGGCTGTTCTATGCCCCGCACACGGTCGCCCAGGCGATGAAAACGGCGCATCTCGCGGCCTATCTCTTCTCGGAGCTCGGCTGCCGGGTCTCCCCCGCGTGGGACGAGCGGCGGTCGGACATCGTGCAGTGCGTGGAATGCGGCTCGCCGGAAGGGCTGTCTGCCTTCTGCCGCGGGATCCAGTCGGCGTCCCCCATCGACGCGCACGTCACGCCCGAGGCGTGGGACATGCCCGGCTACGCGGATCCCGTCATCATGGCGGCGGGCGCGTTCACGGGCGGTGCGTCGATCGAGCTGTCGGCGGACGGGCCGATGCGCGCGCCGTATACGGCGTTCATGCAGGGCGGGCTGACGTACGAGAGTGCGCGGCTCGCGGTCATGTGCGCGGCGGAACAGTATGCGGCCCGGGCAGTGCCCGGGGAGGAATAAAGAGCGCGCGCCGGGCGGTGCCCGGAGACAAATGGCGGGCTCACTTCGCAAGCCCGCAGAGAACGGGCGCATGTTTTGTCTGCGCGCCGCGGGGTCCGCGGGGACAAATGGCGGGCTCACTGCGCAAGCCCGCAGAGAACGGGCGCA
>JAFYBI010000047.1 GCA_017540285.1 Clostridia bacterium
GTTATGCCCCATTGAACAACGCTTCCGAAACAGAAGGGAGGTTATACCTGAGGCAGGGGTGGAGTCCAGAGGCGGGGAAAGCGCCTCTGGGAGCGGTGATCCCCAAGATGGCCGCGGCCGGTCCTCTTGTCCGCCAGCCGCGCAGGCGATCCCTGAAAGCCCCGAAGGGCTTTCTTCCTCTTCTTCCCGCACGGACGGTGCGGATTCACGAAATCCGCAAGCGCAGCTGCGTAGGCAGAAGAAGCACCAGCGCGCCTGCAAAATTCATTTCCGCACTCTTGCAAATCCCCGCGTTTTATGCTATACTTATGTTAGATATTTGTCGCTTTTTGTCTCCGAAAGGATGTCCTATGCCTTCATGCCTTCGCAGGATCCCCCTGCTTTTCATATTCCTGACCACCCTCTCCTCCCTTTTCTTCTCGTGCAGAAAGGAGATCCCCGTTATGACCAACCCGCCCGAGCCCGCGCCCTCTCCGTCGATCACGGTCGGACACCTCATCGACCCGGATTCCGAAGTCCGCGGCCTCTGGATCGCTTCCGTGTGGAACCTCGACTATCCCTCCCGCACCGATCTCTCGGCGGCGGAGCTCGAAGCCGAGGCGGACGCCATCCTGAACGACTGCGCGGCGAACGGGATCAACACGATCTTCTTCCAGGTCCGGCCCTCCGCCGACGCGCTCTACGACAGCGACCTCTTTCCCGTGTCAGAGGCCCTCTCCTCGAAGGGCGAGCTGGTCTTCGATCCGCTCCGGTATTTCGTGAACGAAGCCCGGCCGCGAAACATCCGCGTCTTTGCGTGGGTCAATCCCCTGCGCGCGACCCTCACGGCGGCCGATCCGGAATCCCTCCCCGAAAAGCATCCGGCGCGCGTCCATCCCGCGTGGACGGTTTCCTACGGCAACGGGCGGCTCTATTTCGACCCCGGCATCCCGGAGGTGCGTCAGTTCGTCGCGGACGGCGTGCGGGAGATCGTCACGAAATACGACGTCGACGGCGTGGTCTTCGACGACTACTTCTACCCCTACCCGGCCTACGACGACAGCGGCGCGATCCTCGACTTCCCGGACGACGCGTCGTGGGAGGAATACGGCGGATCCGGCGACCGCGCGGACTGGCGGCGGCAGAACATCAACGATATCGTGAAGCGCTGCTATGACACCGTCCACTTCATCGATCCGGAATGCGTCTTCGGCGTCTCTCCCTACGGCGTCTGGCAGAACCGGAGCGGCGACAACGGCGGCAGCGAGACGAACAGCTTCGAGGCGTACAAATACCTCTACTGCGACGCGCCTGCGTGGATCGACGGCGGATACATCGATTTCCTCTCCCCGCAGATCTACTGGGACTTCGATTCGACGCAGGCCTCGTTCGATACCCTCCTCCGCTGGTGGAACGACCGCCTCGACGGCACGAACGTCAAGCTGTACGTCTCCCACGCGGCTTACAAGTACGACGAGGAGGACTGGCCCGATCCGAAGGGCGAGCTCGTCGAGCAGATCACCTTCGCGCGCGCCGAGCGGTCCTATTACGGCTCGATCCTCTACGGGTACGACGAGCTGAAGCGCAACGCGAACGGCGTCTCCGACGACGCGAAGGAGGCGTTCGCGCCGGAGATCATCTACTCCGCGATGCAGTCGAACGGCCTCGGCGTCTCGGTGTCCTCCCCCGTCTCCGGCACCGTTCTCGACACCCCGACGACCTACATCCTCGGCCTGAGCGATCCGTTCTACCCCCTCACGGTCAACGGCGAGCGCATCGGCCGGACGAAGAGCGGCTATTTCAGCTTCCGCACGACGCTCGAAAACGGGGAAAACACCTTCGAATTCGAGCAGAACGGCCGCAAATACACCTACACGCTGTATTACGGCTCGAAGACGGGCGAGATCGGGGACACTTCAATGGAAGAGACCCCCGCCGACCCGGACCCTGACGCGGAAGAGGAGGAAGAACTCACCGTCCTCGACCGCCTCGCCGTGTCGTGGTCCTACCCCACGACGGACGTCGCGACCGACGAGGACATCCTCTGGGTCTCCTGCGTCGCGCCCATCGATGCCGAAGTGACGGTCACCCTCGACGGGGAGACGACGCCCCTCGTTCCCCTCACCGATCCGAAGACCCGCACCGTCGGGGACGGCTGGGTGTACATCTCCTACGGCAAAAACATCGCCCTCCCCGAAGCCAAGACGGGAGAAGTCCGCGACTGCGGAACGCTCCTCTTTTCGGCGACCCACCCCGACGCGGAGGAAACGCTCACGCGCGAGGGGATCCGGGTGCGGCGGATGGGACGGGATGCGGTCATCGCGCTCGAGGTGACGGCGGAGGAGACCGCCCTCAAGCTCACGCCGCAGAGCTTGGTCTACAACGATTACCCGAATCAGCGCGCCGGAATGCAGGCGGAAGCCGTGGCCCAGCGGGGCGGATTCTATCTTCTGAACATGGGCGGGTATCTGAGCGAGGAGGACGTGCGCGAGACCGGCGTGCGCCGCCGATCGAAGACCGTTTCCGTGACCGACGTCCGGGTCGAGAACGCGGGACGGACGACCGAGCTCCGCTTCTCCGCCGCCGCGAAACCCGCCGTCAGCGCATCCGTGGAAGACGGCGCGTTCGTCGTCACGCTCTTCGGCGCCGAAAACAAGGCGGAGATCACGGTGGGGGACAATCCCCTCGTCGCGTCCTGCACGGCGGACACCGCAGACACCCGGACACGGTACGTCTTTCCCCTGAAGGATCCCGCGAATTTCTACGGCTGGGACTTCGCGTACCGGGACGGCGAAACGGTCGTCAGCCTGCGCAACCCGATCCGGGCGGACCTCGATTCTGACACGCCGCTCTCCGGGATCCGGATCGTCCTCGACGCGGGCCACGGCGGCTCCGATCCCGGGGCGTTCGGACCGCAGCGGGTCGAGGAGGGCTTCTCGAACAGTGAAAAGGACCTCAACCTCGCCCTGACGCTCGCCGCGGCGGAAAAGCTGCGCGCGCTCGGCGCGGACGTCACGCTCACCCGCGAGGAAGACGTGACCCTCGATCTCGCGGCAAGGGCGGCCCTGCTCGAGGAGCTCAAGCCCGACCTCTGCCTCTCCCTGCATCAGAATTCGATGGGCTTCGCCTCGGACGTGACGCGCATCCGCGGGACGCTCGGCCTGTGGTGCGCGGCGGGCGGCGAGCTCCTCGCGGACTGCGTCGGACGGGCGGCGGCGGCCTCCCTCGGGCGGAACTTCCGCGGGACGTCGTGGCAGGCGCTCGCGATGTGCCGCAACGCGAAATTCCCCTCGGCCCTCATCGAGGTCGGGTTCATGACCTCGGTCGAGGAATACGAGACGATGACCTCGGCGCGCGGGATCGAGAAAGGCGCCGAAGGGATCGCCGACGGGGTGCTCGCCTACGTGAAGCGCATGACGGGATTCGCCGAATGAACCCGCGAAAGGAACACAACATGAACGACACCGAAAATCCGTCCGGCACCCTCTTCCGGATCATGCTCCGGGAGGGATATCCCCGGGACTTCGCGGCGCTCGTGACGCGGGAGATGAACACGGACTACCTCGCGCGGCGCATGATTGCCTACGTCAGCCGGGTCGGGCTGATCCCGCCGGAGGAATTCGCCGACGAGATGCTCGCGATCCTCGAGGAGCGGGACCGGCTGCGCGCCAAGCACCTCGCCGAGGAAGCGCAGGGGAAGATCAACGAGATGATCGAAAACGGGCTGAACACGGATTGAGCCGGGTTTTTCCGCAAACCGGGAACTTTCCCGCCCGCCGCGGCGTCTAATCCCCGAACCGATAAAAAAAGGGGGGATCCCGACATGAAACACACGATCATCCTCTGCGCGGCCCTGCTGCTCTGCGCCGCCCTCTTCTCCTGCGGCAGGCCGGAGACGGTCATGCCCGCGGAAAAGCCGTCGGCGGGAGTCACGGCCCCTTCCGCGGGATCGTCCGAGCCCGGCAAGCTCGCCTTCTCGGCGCAGATCATCCGCACGGACGGGTATCGCGACGGCGTCGACTACCCCGTCGTCACGGTGATCGACACGGCGGACGACTTGGCGCGCTACGTGGCCGACAACAAGGATCTCTACGACTTCTCGCACAAGGAGACCGTCTATTCCGACACGACGATCGGCCTGGTCGACGCCATCGGGAAATACGACGCGGCGTGGTTTGCGGATCACCGGCTGCTTGTCGTGCTGCTGGAAGAGGGCAGCGGATCGATCCGGCACGAGGTGACCGCGGTCACGGACGGCCCCGATCCGGCGGTCGACATCACGCTGTTCTGCCCGGAGTGCTGCACCGACGACATGGCCGAGTGGCACATCCTCATCGAGCTGGACCGGGAAGCCGATCTGTCCGGCGAAATCGCCGTGCGGTTCACGGCCAAGGATGTTTGAATCACCGCATCGGAAAAGGAGCCGCGCGGCTCCTTTTTCCCGTCCGCGCGGTCACATAACTTTCACACAGATTTCACGCAGTTTTTAGCACTCACCTCTTGACAGTGCTAACGAACGGTGCTATAATAGGAGCCGAACAAAGGAACAGAGAGATTCCCAAAACCGCGTCGCCGGCAGGACGGAAATGCGAGCGCGTTCGTCTCGTGTCACCGGGCACCGCCCGATCCCGAACAAACGGGACCGGTTGGCAGGATTGGTGAACGAACCTGCGCCAGCGGGTTCGTCTCGTGTCACCGGACACCGTCCGGCTCGGGGAATCAGAACCCCTCCTTCCCTTGCTCATCAGAATCATCAAATTTCATTTTTCTGTTGAGTTAGGAGGTCTGACCTATGTTGTATCCGACGATTTTTGGCGAAAACCTTTTTGACGACTGGTTCGGGTTCCCGACCGAAAGAGATTTCAGAAACATCGAAAAGAAGCTCTACGGCAAGAACGCGACGCATGTCATGAAGACGGACGTGACCGAGCACGACGACCATTTCGAGGTCGCGATCGATCTGCCGGGCTTCAAGAAGGAAGACGTGACCCTGACCCTGGAGAACGGCTACCTCACCATCAGCGCGGCGAAGGGCCTCGACCGGGATGAGAATGACCGTCACGGCAAGGTGATCCGCCAGGAGCGTTACTCCGGCGCGATGCAGCGCAGCTTCTGGGTGGGCGAGGACATCACCGAGGAGGATGTGAAGGCCAAGATGGAGCACGGGCTCCTGACGCTTTCGATCCCGAAGAAGGAGACGCCGAAGCTCCCCGAGAAGAAGACCATTTCGATCGAAGGATAAAAAACAGCGGCATCGCCGCAGGCATCCGTCAAACAAGCGTCCCCGCGGGAACACAGCATCCCGCGGGGATTTTTCATGTTCGGGGATAAAGGAAAGAACCTTTGCAAAGCGGAATTGGTGCCGGTTGTCCTGCCTATCCGGCTTCAGCTTGTCATTGCGAGGAGCGATTCCCAAGAATCGCGACGCGGCAATCTCTCCGATATGGAAGAGCACGACGGAAACCGGGGACCATGACGGATCTGCTGTGAATGACATTGTCACCAATGCTCTGCCTGCGGTCTCCGGTTCGGAGAGATTCCCACGTCAGGCGTCTGGGGCGCCTTCCTCGGAATGACATCGTTTTGGCTTTGGCGTTTCCATATCCGGCACCCGGTTTCAGGGGTGTTCCATCTTCTCAAAATGATAAAAGGAACGGGCCGGGGGTCCTCTCCTGATTTCGGGAGAATCGCGCCCGGCCCTGATTCTTTATTTCGCTTTCACATATTCATGCCGCACAGAGTGAACGCCGTTTTCTCCGACGGCGAGGACCGTTCCGCCGTTGAGACGCGGATCCCAGTAGCATCCCGGCCCGGCCTTCAGGCTGTAAATGAAGGTCACGCCCTCGTAGGAGATCACGAAATTGTCCACGTGATCGTGGCCCGCGAGGATGTGCTTTGTGTGGCCGAGCTCGCGGATCACCGAAAATGCTCCCTCGTCCGCCGGGTAGGAGCCGATCCCCTCCCAGAGGACGCCGAAGGACGATTCGTACCCCGGATTCCAGCAGGCGCTGCCGTCCGCGTCCTCGGGCAGGACCGTTTTCGGATCGATGTCCTGCCGGAACGCCGCCGCGAACGCTTCCCGGTACGCGTAGATCGGGATGTGCAGAATGATCGCGCTGTCCCGGCAGCCGTCCGCTTCCAGTGCGGCGATCTGCTCCCGGTACCACGCGAGCTGCTCCGGGATGAGCTTTGCCCACTCGTTCGACTCGACGCCCGCCTCGTTGACGTAGGGCGCGCGGTCGTGCGAATCGAGCATGAAGAGGGCCGACACGGGACGCCCGTCCTCTTCGATGCGGATCACGTAATTCCCGTTGCCGAGGTCCGCGGGTCCGCGCTCATAGACGCAGAGGGGATGGGTGAGATAGCGGGAGACGACCGCCTCCACCTTCTCCGGGCCCTCCTGATTGTCGTGATTGCCCCAGACGGGCGCCCACGGGATGCCGAAGGTGTCGAGAAAATCGGCGAGGGCGTCGTAGGCCCGGTCGTTCCCCGCCCACGCGAGGTCCCCGCTCACCGTGATGAGATCGGGATGCACGCGCGCGACGAGGGTCCCCACACAGTCTTCGAGGATCTTGCGGTTCGGATGCCCCGCCTCCCATTCGCCGTCCCCGAGCTGGGGATCGGAGAGGTTCAGGATGAGGAAATCGCGGCCGGGTGTCTTTTTCAAAGCGATCATGTCATCAGCCTCCGTTCGTGTACGCTTCGATGAGCTTCGCGATCCGCTTGTTCGCCACCTTCGTCTTCGTCGCGAAGGACGAGGCGGTCACGTCGGTCCCCTGCGAAATGGAGTCGCTCACCGGCCCGAACGTGATGTTGCCGAGGTAGGAGTCCGAGCCGAAGCCGAGCTCGTAGGCGAATTCGAACGGCGCGGTGATCCCGGCGACCACCAGATCGAGCATTTCGGCGGAGTATTTGTCCTGCGCGTACTTCGATTTCAGGGCGACCTCGTAGTAGTCCTTCAGAAGGTGTTCGTGCGCGTGGACGGCCAGCACCTGCACCACGGCGGAAACCGCAGTCGCCGCCTCGCCCACCGTCGTGATCGGGACCGCGCCCATCTCGGCGGTGTCATGCACGGCCGTGCGGTAGGCAGCCTGGTTCTCGTCGAGCTTCGGATAGGGGACGACGCCCATGCCGTCGAAGTCGCGGATGGAGTTCTGCTCCATGTCGCCGACCTTCGAGAACATCGAGAACATCGCGCCGCCGTTCACGAACTTCTTGAGGCTGTCCGCGACGGAGGAGGTCTTGTACATGCCGATCGACTTGTCGAGGGTGATGAGGTATTCCGCGGCCTTGCTCATGCGCTCGAGGTTCGCGTCGTTGAGATAGGGCATCCCGTCCGCGTCGAAGTCGACGACGTGGGAATCCGTGGAGTAGTAGAACGCATAGTACGGCGCGGCCCAGCCCTTCGAGTGGCCTGCCAGCCCGTAGCGGTCATCGTCGTCCTGCTGGCTGTCGCCGTTGAGGTCGGCGTACGCCTGCTCGACGATCGCGTCGAACCGGTCGAGCGTCCACGAGCCGTCGAGGACCATTTCATAGACGGCGTCGGGGGATTCAAGCACGTCGCGGGCGATGTTCTTGTTGAGATAGAGGACGTGCCCGGCGCGGAGCGTGTCGATGAAGTAGTCCCCGGTCATGATGAAGCGCTTGGCTCCGAGGGAGAGGCCCTTCATGTACTCGGCATAGTATGCGCCGCCGTCGAAGTCGAACCAGTCGGTGCCGAAGTTCGCCTTGTCGTTCAGATCGAGCAGATACCCGTTCAGGCCGCAGTTGAGCAGGCCGAGCTGGTCGTTGACGTAGTAGTCGATCCCGGTGTCGCCGGACATGACGAGGTTGGCGATGTACGGCTGGACCTGGTCGTAGTTGAGGTCGAGCTCCATGTAGTTCAGCGTCGTATCGAGCATTTCCTCCACCAGGTGATTGCGCTCGTAGACGTTGTCCTGCACGGGTTCGCCGGTCAGCTCCTCCGGTCCCGCGATGTAGGGATAGGAGGTGGGCATGCCGCCGCCGTTTTCGGTGATGTTGCTCGAGACGGAAATGTTCATGGTCCTGCCGCCGAGATCGATGCCGCGGTAAGCCTCAAAGAGATCGGCGGTTTCTGCCGGTTCCGGCTCGGCGTCGGATACGTCCCCGCTCACCGCCGGTGCGTCCGGAGCGGCATCGGGAGAATCCGACGCGTCGCCCTTGCCGCAGGCGGGGAAGGTGACGAGGAGGGTGAGCACGGCGAGGAAGAGGGAGAGGAACCGGATCGTCTTCGCCGTGGAGGGGGATTGCACAGCGTTCATGATATTCACCTCACAGAGATTGGGATACGGGCGTCTGCCCGCTGCCGGGATTGCTTTGCTTTTATTGTACAATAAAGGGACGGGAAAGTCAAGGGATTCGGGAAGGAAGGAGTTTATTTTGTCCGCGAAGCGCGGGGGGATGGGGGGGAGCCCCCGCGGGCAGAAAGAGGTCGTTTCCTTTCATTTGCGCGCTTGCGGGTAGAGTGAGTCAGCACCTTCCGTGCGGGGAGAAGAGGAAGAAAGCCCTTCGGGGCTTTCAGGGATCGCCTGCGCGGCTGGCGGACAAGAGGACCCTCGGGTCGGGCCCTCTTGTCAATCACCCGGCCCCAGAGGCGCCGTTCCTCGCCTCTGGACTCCA
>JAFYBI010000048.1 GCA_017540285.1 Clostridia bacterium
ACATCCCCGTGGTGGTCCGCGGCAGCGGAACGGGGCTCGTCGGTGGCGCGGTGGCGCTCTGCGGCGGGATCATGCTCGATACCTCTCGGATGAACCGCATCCTCGAACTGGACAACGAAAACCTCACCGTGACCGTCCAGCCCGGCGTGCTCCTCATGGAGCTTGCCGACTTCGCACTGAAAAACGACTATCTCTATCCGCCGGATCCCGGCGAAAAATCCGCAACGATCGGCGGCAACATCAGCACGAACGCCGGCGGGATGCGCGCCGTGAAATACGGCGTGACGCGCGATTACGTCAGAGGGCTGACTGCCGTCCTGCCGGACGGGTCGGTCCGGAAATTCGGCGGGAAGGTCGTGAAGAACAGCACGGGCTACAACCTTATGCAGCTTCTGATCGGCTCCGAGGGGACCCTCGGCGTCATCACGGAAGCCATCCTGAAACTGGTGCCGCTCCCGAAGATCACCGAAAGCCTGCTCGTTCCGTTTCCGTCGGCAAACGAAGGCATCCGCGCGGTGCCGGAGATCATCCGGAGCCGCGCCTCCCTCACGGCGATCGAGTTCTTCGAGCGCGAAACGGTGCTCTTCGCCGAGGAATACCTCGGCAAAAAGTTCCCCGATACCGCTTCTCCCGCGTATCTTCTCCTGACGGTCGACGGGAACGACCGCGCGGGGATCGACCGCGAGCTGACGACGGTCGCAAAGCTCTGCATGGTCCTCGGCGCGCCGGACGCGTATATCGTCGATACCGACGAGCGCAAGGAATCGGTCTGGAAAGCGCGCGGCGCGTTCCTTGAAGCCATCAAGGCGTCGACGACCGAAATGGACGAATGCGACGTCGTCGTCCCGCGCAGCAAGATCGCCGAATTCATCGAATATACCCACGCACTCTCCGGCGAGGTCGGCATCCGCATCCCAAGTTTCGGGCACGCGGGGGACGGCAATCTGCACGTTTACGTCTGCCGCGACGGTCTTTCCGAGGAGGAGTGGAAAGCGAAGCTCACCCTTGTCTTTGAGAAAATGTACGCCCGCGCCGGCGAGCTTTGCGGGCTCGTCTCCGGCGAGCACGGCATCGGCTTTGCCAAGAAGGAGTATATGCGGGAGACCTACGGGGAAGAGCAGATCGAACTCATGCGCGGCATCAAGCGCGTCTTCGACCCGAAGGGGATCCTGAATCCCGGAAAACTCTTTTGACAGGGAGAAAGTGAGAACGGTTTGGACCGATTTGTACTGCATTCCGGCTATCAGCCGACGGGCGATCAGCCGGAAGCCATCCGCAAACTGACCGAGGGCGTAAAGCAAGGCATGAAGGAGCAGGTGCTCCTCGGCGTGACGGGCAGCGGGAAGACCTTTACCATGGCGAACATCATCGCCGGGGTCAACCGCCCCACGCTGGTGCTCGCGCACAACAAAACGCTGGCGGCGCAGCTCTGCGGGGAATTCCGGGAGTTCTTTCCCGAGAACGCGGTCGAATACTTCGTATCGTACTACGATTACTACCAGCCCGAGGCGTATATCCCCGGGAAGGATATGTATATCGAAAAGGACGCCCTCATAAACGACGAGA
>JAFYBI010000049.1 GCA_017540285.1 Clostridia bacterium
CGCTCGAGCGAGAATTTCTGGTACCTCGAGCTCGGCGGCGACTGGGGCGACTCGATCAGCAACACGGAGGCCGTCCGCGATCAGCTCGTCGCGCTCGCCTACGGTATGTGGGACGCGATCAAGAACAGCGGCGAATTCACCGGCATGGAGAACTGGCAGCTCGACTTTGTCGGCTTCCTGCCCGGCAAACGCGAATCGCGCCGCATGGTCGGCGACGTCATCATGACGCAGCTCGACATCGCGGACGGCGGTCACTTCCCGGACGTCGTCGCCTTCGGCGGCTGGCCGCTCGACGACCACGATCCGCGCGGCTTCTGGCACAAGGGCAAAGCATGCCTGCAGATCCAGTCCAAATCCCCGTTCGGCATCCCGTACCGGACGATGTACTCGAAGAACGTCCCGAACCTGTTCTTCGCGGGACGCAATATCAGTCTGACGCACGCCGCGATGAGCTCCGCGCGCGTCATGGCGACCTGCGCGACCATCGGACAGGCGGTCGGCACCGCCGCCTCCGTGGCGGTGAAGTACGGCACTTCGCCGCGCGGCGTCTATGAGGAGCATCTCGAAGAGCTCCAGCAGACGCTGATGTACGACGACTGCTTCCTGCCCTACTGCCGCCGCACCGTCAGCGACACGTGTCTCGCGGCGGAGCTTTCCTGCGATGACGCCGTCAGCGGCGACATCCTCAATCTCCGCAACGGCTACGACCGCACGCACGTCCTGTACGGTGAAGGCGATCAGGGCTTCACGATGTCCGTCGGCGCCGCGGTCGAATATCACATGGAGCAGCCCACGGACGTCTCACGCGTCCGCATCGTCTTCGACAGCGACCTCAACCGCGACACGCTCCCGGGCGATCAGTGCGAACGCACCCACCTGATGCGCGGGAACACCAAGGACGATTCCCCCGTCATGGCGATGCCGGCGACGCTCGCGAAGGTCTTCTCGCTGGAGGTGGAGACGGAAAACGGCTGGGAAGGCATACTCTTCGAGAACGAGAACATCCGCCGCCTCATCACCGCCGCCGTCTGCCGCCCGGTCACGGGCATCAGACTTACGGTCATGGACACGTGGGGCGCCGACGACGTCCACGTGATGTCGTTCGATTTCGAATAAGCGCTCCCGGCTCGTTTTTCCCCCTCCGGGACCATAAGGTGCAGGTCGGTGCAGGCCATATATAAACTTTCTCTATAGAGAAAAAAAATAATCATATATAGAAAGTTATGTAATGCCCTGCACCGACCTGCACCTTTCCTGATTTTCTGTCCGTTCCGCGGGATCGGACCGGGGCAGGACGCCGCCTGTCACGCTTCCGGCGCGGGATAAAAGTCCCGCCCGATCCGCTTGCTTCCGATCCGTGAGACCGTCCTCCGGGGCGGTCATTTATGATTCTCCGCTTCTCCTTTCCCTCCGCTCTTGACATCCGCGTTCCGGGTGCTATAATAGTATAAAAATCTGCCGACGATCACGGAGGTATCCTTCTATGCGGCCCGATCCTGTCGTTCTTGCCTACTACTTCCCCAACTGGCACGTGGATCCGCGCAACGAGCAGTGGCACGGTCCCGGGTGGACCGAGTGGGAGGTCATGAAGTACGCCCGTCCCAGATTCGAGGGACACCGTCAGCCGCGCGTCCCTCTGTGGGGCTACGAGGACGAAGCCGATCCCGCCGTCATGGCGAAGAAGATCGACGCCGCTGCCGATCACGGCATCGACGGCTTCATCTGGGACTGGTACTGGTTCAACGACGGCGGCTATCGTCTGCGCGCGCTCGACGAGGGCTTCCTCGGTGCGCCGAACTGTGAGCGCGCGAAATTCGGCATCATGTGGTGCAATCACGATCCCGTGTGGGTCCACCCGCAGGGAGTCCACACCGGCTGGCAGCCGCTGATGAGCGGCGACCTGACGGTCCAGGGCTTCTACGAAGGCACGCAGCACTGCATCGAGCACTATTTCCCGCGCCCGAACTATCTCCGCACCGCCGCCGGGAAGGTATGGTTCTGCATTTATTCGACGGGCAAGTTCGTCCACAACATGGGCGGGCTGCAGGGTGCGCGGATCGTGCTGGAGGACTTCCGCGCCCGCGTCCGCGCGGCGGGGCTCGGCGAGCTCGAGCTGTGCGCCGTAGCGGAATCGATCCCGGGCTTCGCCGGCGGCGACACGGCTAAGGCGAACGAGCTGATCTCCGTCCTCGGCGTCGATTCGCTCATATCGCACGCCTGCATGAACATCGCCGAAGACGAGTCGATGCCCTTCCCGCACCGTCCGTACAGCGCCATGATGGACGCCACGCGGCGCATGTTCACGGATTACACGGCGCGCTCGCCGGTTCCGTACAGTCTCAACGTCCGCGAGGGGCATGACCACAGCGCCCGCACGATCCCGTCCGAATCCTTCGGCAACTACGGCGGCAACTTCCAGCGCATCGTCAACGACAATACCCCCGGCCTCGTCGAGCAGATCCTCCGCGAAGCGAAGGAGTTCCACCGCGCAAAAGGCACGGGAGAGTTCATCACGATATACTCATGGAACGAATGGACCGAAGGCGGCTATCTCGAGCCCGACACCGAGTACGGCTACGGCTGGCTCGACGCGGTCCGGAACGTCTTCGGAAAATAAAACGTCCGCCCGTCCGCTCACGCGGACGGGCGGCTTGCGTCTGACCGAAACAGGCGGAAAAGCGGCACCGGTTCTCTCGTCCGGTCCGCCTTTTCCAGCGTATATAAGCGAAAAGAGTCCCGGACCCGCCGGATCCGGGACC
>JAFYBI010000050.1 GCA_017540285.1 Clostridia bacterium
AAAAAAACAATCGACTTGGTCGATATACTATCCGCAAGCGTCAGCGCGCAGACTGCATAAGCGTCAGCGGGCTTGCGCAGTGAGCCCGCCGTGTGTCTCCGGGCACCGCCCGGTGTCCCCGCGGACCCCGCGGCCGGCTCCTTAAAGGAGGTCTTTCCTTTGCGTTTTCGGAAAAAGCAGCTCAAAAAGCTGGGGATCCTCTTCCTCAATTTCGTTCTCCTCTACGGTCTCCTGCGCCTCATCATCACCCTCGCGGAGCGGACCGGACAGCTCTGGATCTACTACGCCGGCACGATCCTCTACGGCGCGGCGGTCGTCGTCCTCTTCGTCTGGTTCTTCGTCCTCAACGGCTTCACGCTCAACCGCGTGGAATTCCTCCCCGAAGACCTCCCCGACCGATGGAGCGAGGACCGCAAGGCGGACTTCCTCGCGAAGCTGCCGGAGAACCGCGAGCGGGCCAAGCGCCTGATGTACGTCCTCCTTCCCCTCATCGTCACGCTGCTCATCAGCTATATCGAGCTTTCGTTTTTCAAGTGATATGCAGAAACTCCGCATCCTCGCGATGGGCAGGCTGACCGAGGCCGCCTTCCGCGACGCCGCCGCCGAATACGCCCGCCGCATCGGACGCTTCTTCGATCTCACCGTTCAGGAGATCCGCCCGGAGCCGCTCGGCCAGAATCCCTCTCCCGCCGAGATCGCCCGGGCCCTCGACCGCGAAGCCGACCGCATCCTCGAAGCCGTTCCGCCCCGCGCCGTCCTCTGCGCGCTCTGCGTCGAGGGACGCCAGATGTCCTCCGAGGCCTTTGCCCGCTGGATCGAAAAGCAGGCGGAGGGAGGCGGGGAGACCGTCTTTCTCATCGGCTCCTCCCACGGTCTCGCGGACCGCGTCAAGGGGCGCGCCGCCGTCCGGCTCTCGGTCTCCGAGATGACCTTCCCCCACGAGCTCTTCCGCGTGCTCCTGCTCGAGCAGATCTACCGCGCCGGAGAGATCCTCGCGGGCGGAAAATACCACAAATAGCACAGGTTCACCGTTATCATGAAATACTACTGGGACAGATTCAAAAAACCGATCGTGATCGCCGCCGAGCTCCTCCTGATCTTCGGGATAGCTCTTCTTGTCGTGCTCTATTACCTCGGGTATTACGATCTGTCCTTTCTCGACCGCTACCGCTCGCAGCTGGATCTGCTCCGTGACGGCGAAGTCGCCGAGACCCCCGCGGATCCCTTCGCCGCGCTCATCGGATCGCTCGAAGAGGATTCGCTGAGCGGCGCGGAGATCGCCGAGGATCCCGCCGCGGCTTCCGATACGGCGGACCTTTCGGTGGAGGCCGGAGATCCCGCGGATCCGGGGGGACAGGCCGCCGCCGTCAAGAACGTGAAGGGCGTCTATTCCTCCGCGACCCTCCCCGACATGCGCGTCAAGGTCAGCACGACCGCGCAGCTCGAGGCGGCGGGCTACCGGTTCACCGATCCGACCGCCGTTTACAGCCCCACCCGCTCGGTGCTCGGCCGCCTCACCTTCTCCTTCCAGCTCCCCGAGGTCTACTACACCCGTTACCGCGTGGTGAAGCGCTGGTTCCGCGAGGACGTGCCGGAGGTCGACCGCTTCGGGACCGCGCACGATTACGGCAACTACCGGATGGTCCAGAAGAACGCCCGCGAACAGCGCCCGGTCATCGAGTGCTACATGGGCTATCTCCTGATCGAAAACGAGGACCGCATCGTCCTCTGCTCCTCCGACGGCGAGCCGCTCTGCCAGTTCGAGCCGTCCCGCTACGCGCCCGCCTATGTCCGCGACCGCGAGGGCAGACCCCTCTTCAAGCGCGGCGGATCGGACGGGAACACCCTGTATTTCTACCTCTCGCAGAACGGGGAGAACTTCGTCGCCTCGGACTACGACCCCCTCCTCGACGACCGCGGCCTGCACTATGACTATCCGGCCGACTGGGGCGTCGGGGATGAAAGCGAGCTCTTCATCGGACGCGACGAGGATACGGGACTTTACGCCTACCTCCTCCCCGCGCCGGAACCGGAACCCGCGGAGACGGAAGCGCCCGCGCCGGAACCTGCACCGGAACCCGAACCGGAGCCGCCGGAGGAAGCGGACGGGGAGGCACCCTCGGACAGCGAAGACGGCACGGACGAGCCGGACAAGAGCGCCGACGGGGAGGAAGCCCCCGAACCCGAGCCCGAGCCCGAACCCGAACCCGAACCGGAGCCGGAACCTGAGCCGGAGCCGGAGCCGATCAAATTCACCGATTACCTCTACACCTCGGCCCACCCGTACCGGGAAGGGCTCGCGGCGGTCACGGAGAAGAACAACGACGGCGGGCTCCTCTTCCTCGACGAGACCGGCCAGCGCGCGTTCGTCAACTTCCTCTCCTACTACAACGAATTCGGGCGGTACAATTACTACGTGTACTATCCCCCGAACACCGACGGCGTCGAGCAGATCGGCTCGTACTACTACGACGGGGGCCTCGTCCGGGTCCGCAAGCGCATCCTCGACTGGTACTGGTACACCCAGCGCGCGAGCACCCGCATCGTGGAGGAGTACGACGTGCTGCTGCGCAAGGACGGCACGGAATACCCGGTCCCGACGGGGTATTCGCTCGCCGGGTATTCCGACGGCATCCTCCTGCTCGAAAAGGAGGGCCTCTACGGCTTCTACCACTGCACGGGCGAGTGGATCGCGCAGCCGATCTACGCGGACGCGAAGCCCTTCGTCGGGGGGCTGGCGCAGCTCATGACCGACGACGGCCGCTGGGGCATGATCGACACGGCGGGGAACATCGTCCTGCCGTTCACGTACGACAGCATTTCGCAGAACTCGAGCGGCGTCATCGCCTGCTACCGTGAGGAGACCGGCTGGTCGGTCCTGCGGGTGATGCAGTAAAACGATATCGATCCAGAAACACACGGAGACACACCATGCCAATCTTCAGACGAAACAAACCGGCGGACGACGCGGAAAAGAACGGGAACGGCGAGACCCCCGAAAAGACCGCGCAGCCCGCAGACGCCCCGATCCCCGCGCCGGAGGAGGCTTCCCCGGTCCGGCCGATCGAGCCGTCGGAATCCGTTCCCGCGCCCGAATCCCCGTCGGCGCACGTCCCGCCCTCCCGCTTCCATACCCCCGAGGGCTTCGACTTCAACCGCTACTTCCTCGCGGAGCGGCGGATGACGCTCGAAAACGTCAGCTTCGAGACCCAGCGTCCCGCGGTGACGAGTGGACAGCTGCGCCTCACCGCGAAGGACACCATCGTCGCCCAGCTTCTCGGGAGTGCGGGCGTCAAGGCGACCTTCAACCGCACGCTCAGCTTCGAGCCGGACGGGCCGTTCACCGTATCGGTCAGCTTTTCCGTCATGCTCGTCTTCAATCCCGGCACGCGCGGCGAGATCGACTGGAAGACCATCGATCTGGCGGAGGAGTTCAAGAAGAACTGCCCCCAGCTCGTGCAGACCATGATGACCAAATCCGCCCTCCTCATCGCGGAGATCACCAACGCGAACGGCACGCCCATTTTGCCGATGGCGGGAAGGTAACGCGTCATGAGCCGGAAGCTGTTCTGCGAGATCAGTCCTCTGACCTACGCGATCTCCCTCCGCAAGGAGATCGCCCTGCGGTGGCTCCGGGATCTCGCGAGCCGGGAAAAGATCGCCCGGAGCCGCGTGTCCGGGGAAGAGCCGCTCCCGAACGTCGTCAAGGCGCACGCGTCCGTTCTGCGGCGGCGTCTCCACGGCGTCGACATGCGCCTGCAGGAAAACAAGATCACCAATCTGCGCCTCGCGGCGGAGAAGATCAACGGCCTCGCGGTGAAGCCGGGGGAGACCTTCTCCTTCTGGCGCACCGTGGGACCGACGGACGAGCGGCACGGGTACCTCAAGGGCCTCGTGATCTCCGGGAACCGCTTCATCGAAGACTGGGGCGGCGGCCTCTGCCAGATGGCGAACCTGATCCACTGGCTCGTCTTGAACAGTCCCCTCACCGTGACGGAGCTGCACCACCACTCCGACGCGCTCTTCCCGGACGAAAGGCGGCGCGTCCCGTTCGGAACCGGGACCTCCGTCTGCTACAACAACATCGATTACCGCTTCCGGAACGACACGGATCAGACCGTCGGGCTCTTTGTCTGGCTGACCGACGACGAGCTCTGCGGAGAACTGCGGAGCGAGCGCCCCTATCCCCTCCGCTACCGGCTCACCGAAGAGAATCACCACTTCCGCCGGGAGGGAGAGAAGTATTACCGCATCTCGCAGGTTTACCGGACCGCCGTCGACAGGAAGAGCGGGGAGACCGTCGCCCGGGAACGGATCCTCGACAACCACTCCGAGGTGATGTATGATGCCTCCCTTATCCCGCCCGATGAAATCCGGAATGACGACGCTTGATTCGATCCTCGCCGCCGCCGAAGCGCATCCGGACCGGACGGCCTTCCGCTTCCCGGACGGGTCCCTGACCTGCGGCGGCCTCGTCAGCCGGGCATGCGCCCTCGCGGACCGGTTCTCCGCCGAAGACGGTCCCGTCGTCATGAACGGCGAACGCACCGTCGGCGCGGCGGTCACGATCCTCGCCTGCCTGATGGCAAGCCGTCCTTACGTCCCTCTTGCGCCGGATCTTCCCTCCGGCCGGCGCGCGGCGATCCTCGCCCGGCTCGAAGCAAGTCCTCTTCCGCGGGACACCGCTTACGTGATCTTCACGTCCGGCAGTACCGGAGAGCCGAAGGGCGTCCCCGTTTCCCGCCGGAACCTCGACGCGTTCACCGCGATCCTGCCCCGCTGGTTCGGGGAGGAGGACGGCCTCACGGTTTTCGGCGCGGCGCCGTTCAGCTTTGATCTGAGCGCGGCGGACTTCTATTATGCCCTCTGCGGCGGACACACCCTCGTCTCCCCGGACCGGCAGGATCCCGCCGGCGCGCTCTCCCTGCTCGGCACGGCCGACGCCGCGGTCATGACGCCGACGTATCTGCGCCTCCTGCTCCCGGACCCCGCGTTCTCGCCCGCCGCATGTCCCCGGCTCAGGATCCTCTATCTCTGCGGAGAGACGCTCCTTCCGACCGTCGCGGCAAAGGTCCTCGACCGGTTCCCGGGCCTCGCGCTTCTGAACGCGTACGGTCCGACGGAAGCGACGTCCGCCGTCTCAGCCGTCCGGATCACCGGGGAAATGACGGCGTCCGGCGACCCGCTCCCCGTGGGCGAGATCGGCAATACGACGGCCCGGATCCGGATCGCGGACGGGGAGATCGCCCTCGTCGGCCCCTCCGTTTTCGACGGCTATCTCGGCGATATCCGCGGCGGCTGCTTCCGGGAAAACGGGGAAAACGGCTTTATGACCGGGGATCTCGGTTCCGTGGAGGACGGGCGGATCTATTGCCGCGGCAGACGGGACGGACAGATCAAATACAAGGGCTACCGCATCGAGACCGGCGACGTGGAAGCGCATCTCGCCGCCCTCCCCGGCATCCGGGAATGCGCCGTCGTCCCGAAAAGAAAGGCGGACGGCACGGTGCTGTCCCTCGTGGCGTTCGTCGTGCCGGAGGACGGGTCCGCGCCCGCTCCCGCCGCGATCCGGGCGGAACTCTCCGACGTCCTGCCCGACTACATGATCCCGAAATCCGTCCGTTTGCTGGACAGGCTCCCCGTCACCCCCAACGGAAAAACGGACAGAAAGGCGCTCGTCCAAGATGCTTGACATCCGCGAACTATTGCGCGAGGTCTGCGCGGATCCCTCTGCGGGCGACGACGGCGTGGATCTCATCGAAAGCGGCCTTCTCGATTCGCTGGCCGTCATCGAGCTCTTTGCCCGCCTCGAGGAAGAGGGGATCGAGCTCATCCCCACGCGGGTCGACCGCGAAAAACTCCGCACCGTCCGGGGGATCGAAGCCCTCGTCGACGAAGCGCGGAGGAATCGGCAGAAACCATAAACTTCTACCATAAAGGAGAAACAGTCATGGCAAAGAAAAAGCTCAGAGTCGGCATCATCGGCACGGGCGGCATTGCCCACGCGCATGCCAGAGCCTACAAGCAGTTCGACGACGTGGAGATCGTCGCCGGCGCGGACATCATCCCGGGAAAGGCCCGGAAATTCCTCGACGAGTTCGAGTGGAAGGACGCCGCCGCGTACGAGACGCACGAGGAGCTCTGCGCGCGTGACGACATCGACGCCGTATCCGTCTGCACCTACAACGCCCAGCACGCCGCGCCGACGATCTGCGCGCTGACCTCCGGCATGAACGTCATGCTCGAGAAGCCGATGTGCGTGACCCTCGACGAGGCGAAGGCGATCCGCGCGGTCGAGCAGGCCACGGGCAGGTTCGTTTCCGTCGGCTTCCAGCCCCGCTACGGTGCGAACGTGAAGAAGGTCAAGGAAGTCATCGACTCCGGCATCCTCGGAAAGGTCTACTACGTGGTGGTCGGCGGCGGCCGCGTGAAGGGCATCCCGGGCCACACCTTCATCGAGAAGGACA
>JAFYBI010000003.1 GCA_017540285.1 Clostridia bacterium
CCGATACATCCCCGCAAACGATAGTGCGCAGACAATAGAAAAGGCGTACCTTGTTCAGGTACGCACAATTCAATATTGGTGAACGAACGTGCCGCAGGCGAATTCGTCATTTGCCCGCAGGGGCCCCCTGCACGGGCATCGCCCGGCGCAAGCGCAGCCGCGCAGACTGCATAAACGCCTTTTGCCCGCGGGGGCTCCCCGCCTTGCGCAGTGAGCCCGCCGTGTGTCTCCGGGCACCGCCCGGTGTCACCGCGGACCCCGCGGCCCGGGCACTGCCCGGAGAAAGCGAGGCTTTCCTATGCCTTTCCAGATCCTCTGGAATTCCCCGTCCTTCGTCGTCGCCGTCAAGCCCTTCGGCATCCTCTCCGAGGACGACGGCTCCCCCGACTGCATGCCCGCCCTGCTCCGTGCCGCCGGCATCGCGACGCCATACCCCGTCCACCGCCTCGACCGCACGACCGAGGGCCTCATGCTCTGGGCCGGGACCCGCGAGGCCGCCGCGATCCTCTCCGCCGAGGCGCAGAACGGCACGTTCTCCAAAGTCTACCGCGCGCTCGTCACGGCATCGCCTGACCTGCCGCCAGCCGGGGAAATGCGCGACCTCCTCTTCTTCGACCGCCGCCGCGACAAGGCCTTCGTCGTCACCGGCGAGCGGCGCGGCGCAAAGGAGGCCGTCCTCCGCTATTCCCTCGGCGAACCCTTCGACTGGCGCGGACACACCCTCACCCCCGCCCGCGTCGAGCTCCTCACCGGCCGCACGCACCAGATCCGCGTCCAGTTCGCCGCGCGCAAAAGCCCCCTCGCCGGTGACGGCAAATACGGCAGCCGCCTGAACTACAAATCCCCGTCGCTGTTCTGCGAGGAGATCTCGTTCGTGTGGGAGGGGGAGCCGATCACGGTCCGCCTGCCCGATCTGCCCGGCTTGCCCGGCTGAACGACGCCCCCAAAGGAGCCATCCATGTCCAACGTCCTATCCCTTCCCGCCTCCCTCGTCCCCCTCGTCGCCGCATGGTACCGGGAAAACGCCCGTCCTCTCCCGTGGCGCGGGACCGGGGACCCCTACCGCGTCTGGCTGTCCGAGATCATGCTCCAGCAGACGCGCATCGAGGCCGTCATCCCGTACTACCGCCGCTTTCTCGAAGCCTGCCCGACCGTCGAAGCCCTCGCCGCCGTCGACGACGACCTCCTCATGAAGCTCTGGGAGGGCCTCGGGTATTACAGCCGCGCGCGCAACCTGAAAAAGGCCGCCGCCGTCATCGTCCGGGAGTACGGCGGCGCGCTCCCGCCCGATCCGGTCCTGCTCCGGCGGCTGCCCGGCATCGGGGAATACACCTGCGGCGCAATCTCGTCCATCGCGTTCGGCCTCCCGGAGCCCGCCGTCGACGGCAACGTCCTCCGCGTCCTCACCCGCGTCACGGCCTGCCCCGACGACATCGCGCTCCCGCAGACGAAAAAGGCCTTCCGGGACGCGCTCGCCGCCGTCTA
Source organism: Clostridia bacterium (assembly GCA_017540285.1). Lineage (GTDB taxonomy): Bacteria > Bacillota > Clostridia > Oscillospirales > CAG-272 > UMGS1696. The sequence continues at coordinate 1,486 of JAFYBI010000003.1, forward strand.
TCCCCTCGGCCCGGACGCCGCGCGCTTCACCGAAGGGCTCATGGAGCTCGGCGAGGTCGTCTGCCCGCCGAACGCCGAACCGCGCTGCGACGCCTGCCCGCTGCGTCCGCTGTGCCGCGCCGCCGAAGAGGGGACCGCCGGCCGATACCCGGTGAAATCGCCGAAAAAGGCGCGCCGCGTCGAGGAGCTGACGGTCCTGCTCCTGCGCTGCGGCGGGAAATACGCCGTCCGGCGCCGTCCCGCGGATGGCCTGCTCGGGGGGATGTGGGAGTTCCCGCACGTCCCGGGCGCCCTCTCCCCACAGGAAGCGATCCGCGCCGCCCAAGAGCTCTGCCCCGGGATCGAGGTGCATGACGCCGTCCCGCTCGGCCGGGCAAAGCACGTTTTCACCCATGTCGAGTGGCACATGACGGGCTGCCGCATCGACTTCGACGGCCCGTGCCCCTTCGAGCTCGCCGCGCCCGATGAGATCCGCACCGCCCGCGCCGTCCCGACCGCCTTCCGGCGGTGGAAGGAATGTCTGGAATGAGACCCCCCGAAAGGAGGCACCCATGAAACGCAAGAACCGACGCGCCCTCCTCTGCCTGCTCCTCGTCCCGCTGCTTCTCTCGCCGCTCCTCGTCCTGACCGGCTGCGGCAAAAAGACCGCCGGGACGGGCAAACCCGCCGGGGAAACGACCGCCGCCGCGGAGAACGAATCCGAAGACCTGCTCTTCCGCGGGACGCCGATCAACCCGGAGGGCCCCATCGTCGATCCTTACATCCGGCCGTATATCGATCCGGACGGGGCGTTCATCATCGCCGCGCTGGAGGGTGAACAGGAGGACGGCACCCGGGGCACGGTGCGCCTCGAGCGGAACGGGGACGGCGCATGGGAGCTCCTCCCCGATTCGTACCGGCCCTACCGGCTGCCCGAGGGGACCGGTCCCGAAAGAGGGATGCTGACAGAAGACGGCGCGGTGTTTCTGATGTGGGAGGCGGGCGTGAACGCGGTCGCGCTGATGGATGCGGATTACACGTGCACGGCCTCCGTCCCCCTGAGCCGGATCCTCCCGGACGCATCCTTTCCCTGCAAGATCTCCGTCGGCGGGGACGGCACGATCTGGGTCACCTCACAGGGAGCCTATGCTGCCCTGGAACCGGATCTGACCGTGCGTTTCGCCGACCGCTCCGACATGCCCCTTGAAGCCGTCGCCGCGGACGATGAGGGCGGGGCATGGCTGCTCAGCGGAAGCCAAGTCCTCTGCATGAGCCGGAACGGACAGCACGTCTCCACCCTGCGGATCGATGAGGAGATCGACACGTCCATGGGCGCGGTGTATTCCCACGACGGCATCCTGTACGTCTCCGTCAGCCGCGGGCTGATCGCGTACCGGGAGGGCGAATGGTCTCTCACGATCGATTACGCGGCGGCAGACATCACGCGAACCTTCACCTTCCCATACGCGTTTCTCGAAGACGGAGAGATGATCCTCTCCCTGTACAACGGCAAAGACCGTCAGATCCTTTGGGACTACCGGTATGTGCCGAAGCCGGAGGAGGATGACGGGCCGATCCGGCTGGAGATCGTCACCGAATACGGCCTCGGCCCCCCCGGCTTCGCAGCGATTGTCGCAGACTTCAACCGTTCGCAGGATCGGATCCGGGTCACGGTGACCAAGATATCCGACCTATACGGAGACGACCGCGACCATGCGGCAGAGGCGTTCGGGCGGGATCTGGTCACGGGCGTCCGGCGGCCGGATATGGTGTACGATGTGTCCGACAGGATCCTGAACGCCATCGCGAAGCACAGCCTCTATGTGGACCTGTCATCGTTTCTCTCATCGGACGAGGACGTCAACTTTGACAATCTCTTCGGCGGAGCCCGCAAGACCGTCACCTACAAGGACACCGTGTGGGGAATGCCGATGGAACTGTACATTCATACGCTGGTCGGACGCAACGGCGTGTTGGGCGAATATGCCGGGCGGAGCGGGTGGACCGTTGGCGAAGAACTCTCTTTCATTCGCTCCCTCCCCGACGACATTGATCCGAAGAGCGGACTGAGACAGGATCTTGTCATAAAAATGCTGACATACTACCGGGATCTTCGGTGCTTTATTGACACGGAGACGATGACCTGTTCCTTTACCTCCCCCGAAGCCATTGCGCTTTTAGAGTATATGGCCGGACGTCCGGCCACAAACGAAGAACTTGAGCGCGTGTCCCGTATTGATGAGGCTGAATACCATAATAACAAGGAAAGTCTGCGGCTTCGGGGGGAGGGGAAGGTTGCGCTTGAGGATTATTGTTTCTTCAGTCTGGACGGGTGTTTTGCCGTCTATTCCTGCTTTTTCACAGAAGACGTGACCATGATCGGCTATCCGACGGATCATCCCGAAGACAAATACAGCGGTTTTGTCCCGGATACCATAATGTGGGGCAGCGGTGTGTACGAAAAGGTCCTGACGATCGTGAGAGATTCCGTGCATCCGGACGCATGCTGGGAATTCATCAAATACGCGCTCCGGCACTACAGACCGATCTTTGTGTTGAAGGACGAATTCGAAAAGCGTGTCGAGGAGTATGAAGGCTGTGAATTCGCGTACTACGATGACGGAACACAGAATGACGGCATCACAGACCGCAGAAAGGCTGCTCCGGGCTTTCACATGACGTTCCATAAAGAAGACGCCGAAGAGCTCTGGAACATTTTCGAGTATGCCGGTCGGCCGTGGCTGGTCGGCTTCGACGAGTCCCTCACCGAAATCGTGACGGAGGAGCTGTCCGCCCTCACCGCGAAACACGTCACGCCCGAAGAATGCGCCGAGCGGCTCCAGTCCCGCGTGTCCCTCTGGCTGGCGGAGCGGCAGTGAACGGCGTTTCAGATTAAACTTTGATGAAGTTCCCCGGAAATTGCTTGACAGCCTGCCCGGGACATGTTACAATAGGGGTGTATCGAAATCCACCGCACAACAACAGGAGCATCATGAACCGGACAAGAACCCGCCTCTCCGCCGTCCTCTCGTTTTTTCTCAATCCCCGGCTTCTTCTCTGCGCGGGGATCGGCTGGCTCGTGACCAACGGCTGGGCCTATATCCTCCTCGCGCTGGGGTCCGTTCTCCGCATCGGCTGGATGATCGCGGTCTCGTCGGCTTACATGGCGTTTCTGTGGTTCCCCTTCACGCCGGAGAAGATCGTCACCCTCATCATCGCGATCGCCCTGCTGCGCCTCTTTTTCCCGCACGATCGCAAGACCCTGAAGCGGCTCCGCGTCCTCAAGCGCTGGGCGGTGATGAAGTGGCACGGGCGGAAGAGGAGGAAGTGAGGGGAGCCTCTCCTTCACAAACTTTTCATCAATTTCCTCTTGCATTTTTCCGTTTTTCTGATATACTATAAGCAGAAGAAAACCGAACACCTGTTATGAAACGGAGGTACCCCATGAAATACGAAAACCGCTCCGGCGAATTTCTGAAGACCCTGTTCGTCATCATCGGCGTGATCGCCTCGATCAGCGCGCTGGCCCTCGTGGCATATTCCCTCTTCAAGAAGTATTTCCAGGTCACGTTCGACTGCGGCGACGAAGGCGAGCGCTTCGACGCGGACGATGACGACGATTACTTCGCCGACGAAGAGGACGAAGCCTTCGAGCCCATCCTCTGCTGCGACGAGGAAGAAGAAGCGGCGGACGAAGAAGAGCCCGCGGAAAACGTCGGCGAATGACGTTCCCGCAAAAAGCAGCCCGCGAGAAAGAGACCGGATGACCCCGGTCTCTGTTTTTTCGGCTCCAAAAGGGGCTGCGCGGTGTGGAAATTCCTGCGACGCGGCGATTCGTTCCCCTGCACGAGGGAGGAAGCCACGGAGAACGGCTGTTCGTTCATGAAGGAGTACGGATTCCTACGTCAGGGCCATGAGGCCCTTCCTCGGAATGACACCTTTGAATGCGGCTGACGGACCATTCGTTCAGCGGTTTCGCGAAACGGGTGTCAGACGTATAAACGAGTGTCACCCGAGGGCGTAGCCCGTGGCAATCCGCGTCCCCTTCTCCGGTTTTGCCGCATAAAAAATGCGTACCGTTTTCAGGTACGCACTTTTTATATTGGTGAATCACAAAAGATCCGGAAATCTCAGGCCGCAGGCGCGTTCGTCATGCGGCCCGGGACACCGTCCGGCGCCCGATCAGTTCCAGTGCGCGCGGAAGCCGCAGTTCCATTCTCTGCCGCCCCAGGCGTCCTTCACCGTGACGATCATGTAGTTCTCGCCGTCCTTTAACGTCGAGAGGACAAGGTCCTTGTCGAGCGACGCATTGATCCCGTACTGCCAGTCCTGATTGACCGCTTCGCCGTCGTCGGTGTAGATCTCGACGCCGTTGAGCCAGACGTGGATCGCGTTGTCATAGTCGCCGTAGAGGTTGAACTCGTCGCAGCTCTTGAGCGCTTCCACGGAGTCGACGTTGAAGGCCTTATAGAGCATCAGGCCGTGGTTCTCGCCTTCCCAACCCGCCGCGCCGGAGCTCATCGGCGCCTTGCCGGTCGCCCAGCTCTTCGCCGTCGCCGTGTCGGTCATGAAGTCCGGATGCGCCGCGATGTAGTCGGCCAGCTCGTCGGGTTCGAAGTGGCCGCCCGCCGCGGAGCCTTCCGCCTCGCCGTTGCCGTCGATGTACGGAGCCTTGAAGACAGTGTACTGCCATTCCTGATTCTGGTCGAAGAAGGTCAGATCCTTCTTGGTGGAACCCGTCTCGTAGGCGATGTAGGCGTCGAATTCACGTCCGCCCCACGCGTCCTTGATCGAGACCGCGATGTAGTTCTCGCCCTCGTGCAGGAAGTCCTTGAACGTCTTGTCGCCCTGGTTGCACTTGATGAGGTCGTAGCCGCCGTTCCAGTCCTGCGTCACGCAGTTGCCGTCGAGGATGAAGTACGGCTCGCCGTTCACGTAGCAGTAAACGGTGTTGTCATAAAACATGTAGTAGTCGTACAGGGTGTCCTCGGCGAGGTCGGTGACGTTGAAGGTCTTGTAGACCATCAGGCCGTGGTTGTTGTCCGGGTCGCTGGTGAACGGGGTGTCCGCCGCGATGGCCGCGTTGATGGCGTCGCCGAACGGAGCGTCCGCCTCTTCCCACTTTTCCATCATCGCGGTGTCCTTGTACCACTCGGGGTTGGACGCCACGAAGTCGGCCATCTCGTCGTTCTCATAGTGGCCGCCGGATGCCCAGCCGGAGAATTCGCCGTTGCCGTCGATGTACTGGCACTCGAACGTGCGCCAGTGCCACGTGGACATCTGGTCGATCAGGGTGCCCTCTTCCTTCTGGGGGACCTCTGCGGCGGGTTCCTCGGACGGAACTTCCGCGGCGGGCGCTTCCTCAGCGGGTGTTTCCTCTGCCGGTTCCTCGGCGGGGGTTTCCTCGGCGGGGGTTTCCTCAGCCGGCGTTTCGGCGTCGGTATTGGCCGGGGTGTTCGCGTCGGTGTTCGCCGGCGTCGGGGCGGGCTCATCCTTCGAGCAGGCCGCGAGCATGCCGGCGATCATGAGGATCGCGAGCAGAAGACTGAATGCTTTTTTCATGGTTTTTCTGCATCTCCTTTGCTTGATGTGCGCCTTCAGTATAGCGCCGATTTGCATCCGCGTCAAGGGGATTCGATGATTGTTTACATTTTGGCGGACCAAACGTTGCACGACAAAGCCCATGCGCGATTTATGAATATCCTGTAAAAATTCCCGCGCGCCGCACCCGCCGCTTGACAGCGAAATTCGCGAACGCCTTTGCCGCGAGGGGATCCCGTGGTGAGCGCATCGGCGGCGGCTCCGCACGGCTCTGTCTGCACGCAGGGCGGTTTTTGTGTGCCCGCGCACATATTTTGCAAAGAAATTTATATAAACCTCTTGACAATTTTTCAGATCGTGGTATAATAGAGGCGGAAAGACAAAGAAGGTCAAAGTCCGGCCCACGCGAAAAGCGATACAAATTCCCGTCTCAATCATGGATGAGACCGCGGAGCTGCCGCAAAAGGAACTTGGTGCCGGCTGACTGTGGAATCCGCGTTCCCTTGTGTGTAAACGATTGCAGAAACATACGGGCGGAAACCTGCACAAGACGTGTCATTCCGAGGAAGGGCCCGGGGGCTCTGACGTGGGAATCCGTACCCCATTCCGCGACGAACAGCCAATCTCTGCTGCTTTTTCCCTCGTATAAGAGATGCGGATTGCCACGTCACAAGAGTTTCCGCGCCGCGAAAATTCAGTCCTCGCAATGACACATGACATGCGGCGCGAAGCCATTTCCTTCAGCGCCGCCGCGCGGCCTTTATACAGAACGACAACCGGGCTTTCGATTTCTCCATTTTTTGAAGTTAATGCGACAGGTCCGCGGAATCAATAGGAATACCCGGAGAAAAAACATGGCAAAATCCCTGTACAGCCTCACCCTCTCCGACGAGGTGGTGGCGCGCATCGACCGCCTCGCCGTGCGCGAACGGACCAACCGCTCCGCCCTCGTCAACCGCATCCTCGCGGAATACTGCTCCCTCACGACGCCGGAGAAGCGCATCGAGTCCGTCTTCGCGGCGGTGGAACGCGCGTTTTCCGGCTCCGGCGACCGCGCGGAGGACGGCGAATTCGCGGCCTTCCTCACGCCGAACGCGCCGACGATGTTTTTAAAGACCTCGCTCGCCTACCGCTACCGCCCGACCGTGCGGTATGACCTGCGCCTCTATCCCCACCCGTCGGAGGACGGCGCCGCGGGCGAGCTGACGGTGACGTTCCGCACGCAGTCCGCCGAATTGCTCGCGCGCCTCGATGCGTTTTTCCGCGCGTGGATCCGGGAAGAGGGGCGGCGGTGCGCCGAGGAACGTCTGCCCTCCCCGTCGTACGTCCTCGACGCCGGGCGCCTGACCCGTCTGCTCACCCCCCGCGTGACCCGGGAAGGAGAAGCGATCCTCCCCGGTACGGGAGACCCGGAGGAGTTCGCCGCGCGCATCGCGGATTACGTCCGCCTCTTCGACGCCGCGATGAAATCGGCAGTCTGCGGAAAGTGCTCCGCCGAGGAGGCCTCCGCGGCGGCATGGGAAACGGCGGCCATTTAGCCACCGGACCCGCGAAGGACCACGGAAGCCCGTATAACATCATCATAAAAATCATCATAAGGATGTGATCGATATGCTGTCACCCGATAAGCTGACCCAGAAATCCCTCGACGCGCTCAAGACCGCGCAGACCCTCGCCGTCGAGCGCAACAACGTGCAAGTTACCCCCGAGCACCTCGCGTACGCCCTCGTCTCCCAGGAAGGCGGCCTCATCGGCTCCCTGTTCGAGAAGATGGGCGCCGACACCCGCGCCTTCCTCTCGCGCCTCGAGACCGTCCTCAACGCGATCCCCGGCGTGACCGGCAGCGGCCGCGAGCCTGACAAGATCTACGTCTCGCCCGAATGCGACCGCACGCTCGACCTCGCGCAGAGGATCGCCGAGCAGATGAAGGACGAATACGTCTCCGTCGAGCACTTCATGCTCGCCCTCTTCGAGCAGCCGACGGAAAAGCTCAAAACCCTCTTCCGCGAATTCGGGCTGAAGAAGGACGACTTCATGCAGGCTCTCGCGGGCGTGCGCACCTCCCGCGTCACCTCCGACAATCCCGAAGAGACCTACGAGGCCCTCAAGAAATACGGCACCGACCTCGTCGAGCGCGCGCGCAGCCAGAAGATGGACCCGGTCATCGGACGCGACGCCGAGATCCGCTCGGTCATCCGCATCCTGTCGCGGAAAACCAAGAACAACCCGGTCCTGATCGGCGAGCCGGGCGTCGGCAAGACCGCCATCGCCGAAGGGCTCGCCCAGCGGATCATGCGCGGCGACGTCCCGGAGGGCCTGCGCGACAAGACGGTCTTCTCCCTCGACATGGGCTCCCTCATCGCAGGCGCGAAGTTCCGCGGCGAATTCGAGGAGCGTCTCAAGGCGGTATTGAACGAAGTCAAGCAGTCGAACGGGCGCATCAGCCTCTTCATCGACGAGCTGCACACGATCGTCGGCGCGGGCAAGGGCGAGGGCTCGATGGACGCCGGCAACCTCCTCAAGCCGATGCTCGCCCGCGGGGAACTGCACTGCATCGGCGCGACGACGCTCGATGAATACCGCAAGTACGTCGAAGCGGACGCCGCGCTCGAACGCCGCTTCCAGCCCGTCATGGTCGACGAGCCGACGGTCGAGGACACGATCTCGATCCTCAGAGGCCTGAAGGAGCGCTATGAGATCTTCCACGGCGTGACGATCCACGACCGGGCCCTCATCGCGGCGGCGACGCTCTCGCACCGGTACATCACGGACCGCTTCCTCCCCGACAAGGCGATCGACCTCGTCGACGAAGCGTGCGCCGCGCTCCGCACCGAGATGGACTCCATGCCCGCCGAGATGGACGACGTGCGCCGTCACATCATGCAGCTCGAAATCGAAGAGGTCGCCCTCAAGAAGGAGACCGACCGGCTTTCCGAGGACCGCCTCGCGCGGCTGGAATCGGAGCTCGCCGAGGAGCGCGACCGCTTCAACGAGATGAAGAGCCGCTGGGAGCTCGAAAAGAGCGCGGCGGAGCAGACGAAGGAGATCAAGGCCGAAATCGAATCCGCCACCGCCGACATGGAGGAGGCCCAGCGCCGTTACGAATACGAAAAGGCGTCGAAGCTGCGCTATTCCACGCTTCCCGCCCTCCAGAAGAAGCTCGAGGAGGCGCAGAAGGCAGCCGAGGAGCGCGCGAAGAACCCGATGGTCCGCGACACGGTGACGGAGGAGGAGATCGCCGAGATCGTCGCCCGCTGGACCGGCATCCCGGTCGCGAAGCTGATGGAAGGCGAGCGGGAGAAGATCCTTCACCTCGACGAGATTTTGCACAAGCGCGTGATCGGGCAGGACGAGGCCGTCAAAGCCGTGACGGACGCGATCATCCGCTCCCGCGCGGGCATCGCCGACCCGAACCGCCCGATCGGCTCGTTCATCTTCCTCGGCCCCA
>JAFYBI010000051.1 GCA_017540285.1 Clostridia bacterium
CCCGCCATTTGTCTCCGCGGACCCCGCGGCGCGCGCACCTTCGACGCGCGCTCTTCCTGTCTCCGCGGACCCCGCGGCGCAAGCGCAGCCGTGCAGACTGCATCAACGTCGCGCGACGGATAAGATGGCGCAAGCCTACATGAATAACGTCAGCACCGGCATCGTGAGAAAACACAGCAGTGTGCTCACCAGAATGCAGTTCGCCGCCATGTCCGGCTCCGACCCGTGCAGCTCGGACAAGCTCAGCAGAATCGACGCGCACGGCGTCCCCGACAGGATCAGCACCGACCAGCGCAGACTGTCCGGCACCGGGAAGAGACTCACGAGGAAGTACGAGAACAGCGGGAATACGAGCAGCTTGCACGCCGCCGTCAGATATACGATGGGCTTGTTCCAGATCTCGCGGAAGGCGGCGGACGCAAGACGGATCCCGAGGATGAACATGCACAGGGGCGTCGTCAGATTCCGGATCAGCTCGATCGCCCCGATGAGGACCGCCGGGAGATGCGCCTTCAGCCCGAAGACATAGAACGGCAGCGCAAGCACAAAGCCGAATACCGTCGGATTGAAGATCGCCGCCTTCGCCGACATGTACTTTTTGTCCCCCGTCAGACAGTAGACGCCCACCGTGAACGCGAGGATGTTCATCGACAGCGAGAACATCGTCGAGTAGCACGCCGCCTCCGGATGATCCGGCAGGAGCGCGCATACGATCGGCAGGCCGAAAAAGCCCACGTTGCCCATCACCGAGCCGATCGCGAGCAGACGGTTCTTCGGGATCCCGAACCGCCGCTTCCCGAGGATCAGGCGCACGGCCAGCATGAAGAGACACTGGGCGGCAAACGTCGCGAGAAAGAAGATCCCCATGTTGCCGACGTCGGTCCACGAGAACTCCATGTTCATGAACGCCGAGATCTCGAGGAACGGCGTCCCGATGTATACGAGAATCGCGGAGAGCGTCGGGAGGTGCTCCGGTTTGGCCTTGCCCATCTTGCGCAGCACGAAGCCGGGGAGGAGGTAGAAGAGCGTCACGAGGACGTTCGAAAGCGCAATCGAAAACATGTTATCCCTCGCGGAAGAATTTCAGCGCGTCCTCGATCCAGTAGGAGAAGCGCATGGCGGGGAAGCGTGCCTCGGCCTCCTTCAGGCGTGCATAGAGCGGCGCGCCGTCCCCCGCTCCCTGCCAGAGATCGGCGAAGCAGAGGTCGTATCCCCGCGCCTCCGGGGAACCGAGGAAGTCAAAGGCGTCCGCCTCGACCAGGGAGATCTTCTCCCGGTGCGGGAACTGCGGAAGAAGGCGCTCCCGGAACAGACGGATCACTTCGGGGGCCCGCTCCACGACGGTGATCCGGCGCACGGAATCGTGCCGGGCGATCATGAAGGGGTAGTACCCGAGCCCGAGGCCGAGGACCAAAACGGACGACGCGCCGTCTGCCTCGCGGATCGGGGCTTCCATCGAGAAGATCTCCGACGGGCAGACGCTCATCCACGGGACGCCGCCCTCGCAGATCGTCGGAAAGCGCACGGGCTGGGGGAAATACCCGAGCTTCGGGACGGGGTATTCCGCCCGGAAATCCGGGATGTCGTACTGGAACAGCTCGCCCCGCGCGTACCGCGATTCGGTCAGGGTGAAGCGTCCGAGCGAGACGGTCTCGGGGACCTTCACCGCGGCGAGGTAGGGGTTGGCGCGGAAGGTCCGCTTGTCGAGGCGGCGGGCAGCCCGGTACAGGAGCGTCTGGGTGAGGGAGGAGGCGAACTTGTCGATCCCGAAGTCCTGGATGAACGAGGTGAGAACGAAGAAGGTCTCGAACTCCCCGTACCGTTCTTCGACGGCGGCGATGTCCTCAGGCGTGTAGAATCCCCGGGCTTCGGCGAGCATGGCGGGGGTGTAGTCGATCCGCGGCGCGCGCTCTGCGATGATCGTTGCGATCCGGGCGCCTTCCGTGAGGACCGCGTTCTGCTTCGGTGTTCGGCTTCGGTTTGGCATGGTGAAATCCTTTGATACGGAAAGAGGGGAGGCTCCGTCCGACGGCACCTCCCCTCCGGTTTTCTTAAAACAGACCCGAGATCCGGCCCGTGTCGTCGACGTCGATCTTCTCCGCCGCGGGGACCTTCGGCAGGCCCGGCATCGTGAGGATGTCGCCCGTGTACAGCACGACGAACCCCGCGCCTGCGGAGACCTTCGCCGCCTTGACCGTCACGGTGAAGCCCGTCGGCGCCCCGAGTTTGGCCGCGTCGTCGCTGAGAGAATACTGCGTCTTTGCCACGCAGATCGGATATCTCCCGAAGCCGAGCGCCTCGATCTGCTCGATCTGCTTCTTCGCCGCCGGGAGGATGTTCACGCCCGCGCCGCCGTAGATCTTCGTGGTGAGCGCTTCGATCTTCTCGGTGATCGTCATGTCGTCGGCGTAGGAGAAGGTGAAGTTGCCCTTTTCCTCCTCGCAGAGACGGACGACCTCCTCCGCCAGCGCGCGGCCGCCTTCGCCTCCGTCCGCCCAGACGGTGGAGAGAACGGTGTTGACGCCGAGCGCGCGGCACTTCTGGATGATGAAGTCGATCTCGGCGTCCGTGTCGGTCGGGAAGCGGTTCACGGCGACGACGGCCGGGAGGTGATAGACGTTCTTGATGTTCGAGACGTGCTTCAGAAGGTTCGGGATGCCGCGCTCGAGGGCTTCGAGGTCCTCGCCGGCGAGATCGGTCTTCGCCTTGCCGCCGTGCATCTTGAGCGCGCGGACGGTCGCGACGATGACGACCGCGTCCGGGGTGAGGCCCGCCATGCGGCACTTGATGTCGAGGAATTTCTCCGCGCCGAGGTCCGCGCCGAAGCCCGCCTCCGTGACGGTGTAGTCGCCCATGCGGAGCGCCATCTTCGTCGCCATGACGGAGTTGCAGCCGTGCGCGATGTTCGCGAAGGGACCGCCGTGCACGAACGCCGGGGTGCCCTCGAGGGTCTGGACGAGGTTGGGCTTGAGGGCGTCCTTGAGGAGGGCCGTCATCGCGCCCGCCGCCTTGAGGTCCGCCGCCGTCACCGGCTTGTCGTCGTAGGTGTAGCCGACGATGATGCGGGAGAGGCGCGCCTTGAGGTCCGCGATGGAGGTGGAGAGGCAGAGGACCGCCATGATCTCCGAGGCGACCGTGATGTCGAAGCCGTCTTCGCGGGGAACGCCGTTCGCGCGGCCGCCGAGACCGTCCACGATGTTTCTGAGCTGCCGGTCGTTCATGTCGACACAGCGCTTCCATGTGATCTTCTTCACGTCGATGCCCAGCGCGTTGCCCTGCTGGATGTGGTTGTCGAGCATCGCGGCAAGCAGGTTGTTCGCCGCGCCGATGGCGTGGAAGTCGCCGGTGAAGTGGAGGTTGATGTCCTCCATCGGGACGACCTGCGCGTAACCGCCGCCCGCAGCGCCGCCCTTGAGGCCG
>JAFYBI010000052.1 GCA_017540285.1 Clostridia bacterium
GCAGAGCTTTCTCTGACCTTTTCCTCTCCTGCACGGAAGGTGCGGAATCACATAATCCGCAAGCGCAGCCGCGCAGACTGGATGAACGGTCTAACCCGTTCTCCGCGGGCGTGCGCAGTGAGCCCGCCTTTCGTCTCCGGGCACCGCCCGGTCCCCGCGGCGCGCGCTCGTTACTCCGTCTTCAGTCTGCACTCGATCGGCAGCTCGATCCGCACCGTCGTCCCTTCGGAAAGGACCGAGTCGATGGAGATCGCGCCGCCGTGCGCTTCGACGAGCTCCTTCGCAATCGCGAGCCCCAGCCCCGTGCCGCCCGCGTCCTGCGTCCTGGACTTTTCCACGCGGTAGAAGCGCTCGAAGAGGTGCTCGAGATCCTCCTTCGGGATCCCGATGCCGTTGTCCCGGATCGTCAGAAGAAGACTCTTCTTCGCCCGGTTATGCTTCAGCTCGATGTCGATCCGGCCGCCGTCCGGGGTGTACTTGACGGCGTTCGAAAGAATGTTGATGATGACCTGCTCGATGCGCTGGCGGTCCGCCGTGATCGGGGGAACCGTCTTCGGTGCGCCGAATGTGACGCGGTGGCGGTGCGCTTCGATGTCGGGACGCATCACCTCGCACAGACGGCGCACGGACTGCTTCAGATCGAAGGTCTCGATGTTCCACTTGGTGCGCTTGTTGTCGAGCCGGGAGAGGACGAGCAGGTCGGACACGATGCGCGTCATCCGGTCGCTCTCCGAGAGGACCATGTCGAGGAAATAGTCCCGCGTCTCCTCGTCCATCCCGCTGTCCATGCGGACCGTCTCCGTCGCGCCCTTGATGGACGTGAGCGGCGTGCGCAGCTCGTGGGAGACGTTCGCGACGAATTCCCGGCGGCTCTCGTCGAGCTCGTAGCGGCTCGTGACGTCGTGGATGATGAAGAGATAACCGTCGAGCGTGACTTCTCCGTCGGAGATCGGCGTGAGCTTCGCGAAGCTGACGTCGTAAACCCGGCCGTCCACGCTGCGGTCGCGGAAAATGTAGCCGTCGCGGGTGACCTCGGCGTCCTCGGAAATGAGCTTCACGCCGTCCTTCGTCTCGATGAGCGGCAAGTCGAGCTTTTCAAAGCAGGATTCGAGGGTGACGGCGTTTTGACGCAGAGCGTCGCCGAAGAGCTCCTCCGCGCTGTTGTTCGAATGCAGGACGGTCCCGTCGGCGAGGAACGCGAGCACGCCGTCGCGCATACAGGAGAGGACGGTGTCGAGCTTCTTCCGCTCCCCGTCAACCTCGTCGAGCGTCGAGCGCAGCCGCTCCTTCATGTAGTTGAAATTCTCCGCGAGGACGCCGATCTCGTCCTCGGAATTGACTTCAATTTCGTGCGAGAATTCCCCCGACGCCACCCGCTGCGTATCGTTCGTCAGGCTCTGCAGCGGCGAGGAGATGGACTTCGCGAGGAAGAACGAGAGCAGGACCGCGATGAGGACGCCGATGAGCAGCGCCTGCAGGACGATCGAGAAGAGCATCGAATTGAGGCGCCGCATCTCGTCGAGCGAGTCCTTGACGTAGACGATGCAGTCCTCGCCGTCCTCTACCGGGATCCGCACCGCCCAGTCCGCATAGTCCATGCCGCCCGTGCGGATGTTGGTCTCGGTCCCGCTGATGGCGGAGAGAAGGTTCGGGGTGATTTCCAGCGAGGTCCCGAGTTCGGTGTCGGAACCGTGGAGCATTTCGCCGTCCAGATTGAGGACGTAGTAGTTGCGGTACTCGTCGATCCCCAGAACGCTCCGGTAGTTGGAGAGGATGTTTTTCATCTCGTAGGCGTAGTTCGGTTCGTCCGACGCCGCGAGAAGGTCCCGCATGATGAAGCCGTCCGCGTCGAAGCACTCCTTCATCTGATCGGTGAAGTCGTCCATGTAGAACGACGCCACGCCGTTCATGAGGATCGCGCCGACCGCGGCCATGACGGCGATGATGAAGATGAGCAGGATCAGGACGATTTTGAAGTACAGGCTTTTCAGCATATCACCGGTTGCAGAGGAAGTACCCGACGCCCCGCTTCGTCATGAGATACTCGGGGTGGGAGGAATCCTTCTCGATCTTCTTGCGGATGCGGGTGATGGTGACGTCCACCGTGCGGATGTCGCCGTAATAATCGTCGTAGCCCCAGATCTTCTCGAGGAGCTCCTCGCGGGTGAAGGCCACCCCGACGTTCTCGGCGAGAAAGGCGATGAGGTCGTAGTCCTTTTTCGAGAGCTCGATCACTTCCCCGTTCTTCGTGACGGAGTAGTGCTCGCGGTCGATGACGAGATCGCCGACGCGGATGGGCTCAGCCGTCTTTTCGGGTTCCGCGCGCTTCACGACCTCCCCCGAGGAGCGGCGGATGTTCGCCCGGACCCGCGCCATGAGCTCCTTGAAGGAGAAGGGCTTCGTGACGTAGTCGTCCGCCCCGGTCTCGAGGCCGAGGATGCGGTCCTTTTCCTCCTCGCGCGCCGTGACGAAGATGATCGGCACCTGGCTCTTCATCCGGACCCGGTCGCAGATCTCGAACCCCGTCATCTTCGGGAGCATGATGTCGAGCAGGAGCAGATCGTAGGAATCCGACAGCGCCATCTCGAGCCCGGCTTCCCCGTCATACGCGACGTCGCATTCGTATCCCTCCTTGCGGATGTTGTAGGCGAGGACCGCCGCGATGTTGCGCTCGTCCTCGACGACCAGAATTCTCTTTGCACGTTCTTTTTCTTCCATGTCCACCTCCGCGCGGGTCTCATCCCGCCCCTGCTGCTTTATCGTTTCCATATCGGCTGAAATTATAATCATCCAAAGTATATTTTAGCACAAAACGTCCCTTTCTGCAAGAAGAAATTGGAAATTGCGGAAAA
The DNA here is from genome assembly GCA_017540285.1 of Clostridia bacterium. Lineage (GTDB taxonomy): Bacteria > Bacillota > Clostridia > Oscillospirales > CAG-272 > UMGS1696. The sequence continues at coordinate 2,853 of JAFYBI010000052.1, forward strand.
AGGGAGATTGCACAAAACCGACGCCTCCCCGCCCCGCGAGAATTTACACTTTTCCCTGCGTTTTTTTCGAAAACCTGTTGATTAAATCCGGAAAATATGGTATCATATCCTTCGGCAATCAATTAAAAATCTCAAAGAAGAGGTAATCCATGACTTACAACAAGAAATCCGTAGAAGACATTGACGTCGCCGGCAGAAAAGCTCTGGTCCGCTGCGACTTCAACGTCCCGCTGAAGGACGGCGTCATCACCGACGAAAACCGCATCACCGGCGCGCTCCCGACGATCAACTATCTCCGCGAGCACGGCGCGAAGGTCATCCTCTGCTCCCACCTCGGCAGACCGAAGGGCGAATTCAACATGAAGTACTCCCTCGCGCCCGTGGCGAAGAGACTCTCCGAGCGCCTCGGCGTCGAGGTCCCGCTGGCCGCCGACGTCATCGGCGAAGACGCGAAGGCCAAAGCCGCCGCTCTGAAGGACGGCGACGTGATGCTCATCGAGAACGTCCGCTTCCACGCCGAAGAAGAGAAGAACGATCCCGCGTTCGCGAAGGCCCTGGCGGATCTCGCGGGCGAAGGCGGCATCTTCGTCAACGACGCGTTCGGCACGGCGCACAGA
>JAFYBI010000053.1 GCA_017540285.1 Clostridia bacterium
TCTACAAATTGGCTTTTCGGCATGGTTGTGATCTCCTTCTGTATTGTTTATTCAATGGAAAACATCGCTTCGCGGATGACTTCGCAGACGGTGGGGTGCGGGAAGACGAGCTTCTCCACGTCGGAGACGCGCTGCTTCTTCGCGACCATGGCCGCCGCGCCGTAGATGATTTCGGATGCGTAGGAACCGATCATGTGGACGCCGAGGATCTCCCGGTGTTCCTTTCCGTAGACGACCTTGACGATGCCGTCGCCGCCTTCGTTCTCCGCCACGTAGCGTCCGCTGTAGCGCAGGGAGAGGGTGGCCTCTTCGGCGTCGATCCCGGCCTTCTTCGCGCTCTCGACGGTCTCGCCGACGGAGCCGACCTCGGGATTGGTGTAGATGACCGACGGGATCGCGCGGTAGTCGACGCGGTCCGCCCGGCCGAGCATGTCGGAGACGGCGACTTCGCCTTCTCGGTACGCCGTGTGGGCTAGCATGATCCTGCCGTTGACGTCGCCCGCCGCCCAGATGCCCGGGACGGAGGTGCGGCAGCGCTCGTCCGTCACGACGGCGCCCCGGTTCAGCTGCACGCCGACCTCTTCGAGGCCGATGTCACGCGTGCGCGCGCGCCGTCCGGTGGAGACGAGGACGAGGTCGCAGGCCACGGAAGCGCCCTTGCCGTCCTTCTCGTACGACACGACGCCGTCGCCCGGCTTTCCGTTCACCGCGGTGACCTTCGCGCCGAGGATGAACTTCACGCCGCGCTTTTCGTAGTTCTTCTGGAGGATCTTCGAGATCTCCGCCTCGGTGGGCCCGGCGATCTTGTCGAGCATTTCGACGACGGTGACCTCGCTCCCGATCGAGCAGAAGTAGGAGGCCATTTCCAGGCCGATGACGCCGCCGCCGACCACGACGATGCGGCCGGGCGCGGTGCGCAGATCGAGGATCTCGCGGTTCGTGACCGCAAGACCGCCCGCGTAGGATTCTCTCAGACCCGGGATCGGCGGGACGACCGCTTCGGAGCCGGTGCAGACGAGGAGCTTCTTCGCCTCGTACGTCTTGCCGTCGGCTTCCACGGCGAATCCGGAGGCGGACTTGCCGGTGATCTTCGCGGTCGAGGTCACGACGGTGACGCCCGCGCCCCGCATCTTCGCGCCGACGCCGGAGACGAGGGTCTTGACGACCTTGTCCTTGCGGTCGACGACCTTGGCGTGGTCGAGGGAGGCGCCCGTGACGGTCACGCCGTAGGCCTCGCCGTGGTGGGCGTAGTCGAGGATCTTCGCGGAGTAGAGAAGGGTCTTCGTCGGGATGCAGCCTTCGTTGAGGCAGACGCCGCCGAGCGCGCGTTCCTCGAACAGGAGGGTCTTCATCCCGGCGTGCGCGGCGCGTTCCGCTGCGTTGTAGCCTGCGGGGCCGCCGCCTAAAATGATGAGATCGTAAATCGTTTCAGCCATGGCGACCTCACTTTGCGAGAAGCAGATCGAAGTTCTCGAGCGCGCCGCAGAGCTCCTTCAGGAATTTTGCGGCGGGCGCGCCGTCGACTGCGCGGTGGTCGAACGTGAGGGAGAGGCCCATCGCCGGGTAGACCGTGCCGTCCGCTTTGAGACGGTTGACCGTGCAGCAGACGCCGAGGATCGCGGTCTGGGGCGGGTTGATGACGGGCGTGAAGCTCTCGACGCCCATGGAGCCGAGGTTCGAGACGGTGAAGGAGCCGCCGGACATTTCGTCGGGCGTGAGCTTGCCTTCGCGGGCCTTGCCGGCGAGCGTCTTGGCGTTGGCGGAGAGCGCGGCGAGCGTGAGGGTCTCGGCGCCGAAGATCACGGGCACGAGGAGGCCGCGGTCGGTGTCGACGGCCATGCCGACGTTCGCGTGCTTATATTTGCGGAAGGTGTTGTCGATGAGGTTCGCGTTGATCTCCGGATAGTTCGGGAGGACGCGGGACACGGCGTAGAGGACCATGTCGTTGATGGTGATCTTCGAGAGGCCGAGGGCTTCGCCGTTCTCCTTGAGCTTCGCGCGGTAAGCGAGGAGGTTCGTCGCGTCGAAGGAGGAATTGAGGGTGAGCTGCGCCATCTCGGAGAGGGAGGCGTGCATGGACTTGGCGATGACCTTGCGGATGTTGGACATCGGTTCCTCGTCGTACGCGCGGAAATCGGTCGGCGCGGCGGCAGGTGCGGCTGCCGGTGCGGGAGCGGGGGTTTCCGCCTTGACGGGCGCTTCTTCTTCGACGGGCATCGGATGTCCCGCGAGGAAGGCTTCGACGGCCTCGGTCGTGGCGGTGAAGCCGGCGTCGAGGGCCTTGTTGATGTCGCGTTCGATGATGCGGCCGTGCGGACCGGTGGAGGTGACCTTCGTGAGGTCGACGCCGGTCTCGAGGGCGAGGTGACGGGCGCGCGGGGAGATGAAGACGCGCTCGCCGGCCGATTCGGAGACGGTCGCTTCGGCTTCGGCCTTCGGCGCGGTCTCCTCCGGCTTCGCCTCTTCGGCGGGCGCGGCGGTGTCGGCGGTCTTCGGGAGCAGCGCGGAGATGTCCTCGCCGGGCGTGCCGATGATGCAGACGGGATCGAGGCAGGGGATCACGTCGCCCTCGGCCGCGAGGATCTCGAGCATGGTGCCCTCGACCTGCGCCGGTTCGTCAAACGCGCTCTTGTCGGTCTCGTAGGAGAACAGGATGTCCCCGACGGCGACCGGATCGCCTTTCTTCTTCTGCCACGTCGTGATGATGCAGGACTCGACGCTCTGACCCTGACGGGGCATGATGACTACGTTTGCCATGGTTGGGTTTCCTTTCGTTTGTGATAAAAGGGGAGATGCGGCTTCTCGCCGGAGTCTCCGCCGCGGATGAACGGATTCGGGGGCTCCTCAGGCCGAGACGTTGATGACCTCGACGCGGTTTTCGCGCGCGGCGATGGCAAGCTCGGGCGGGAGAGGGGCGTTGGTGATGAGGACGTGCGCGGTCTGGAAGGTCGCGAAGGTGTAGGGGAGGGAGCGGTCGATCTTCGAGGCGTCCATGAGGATGACGACGAGGCGCGCCTTCTCCGCGACGACCTTTTTCAGTTCGCATTCGGAGTAATTGCCGACGGTGAAGCCGCTGCGCGCGGACAGTCCGGACGGGCAGAGCAGGGCGATGTCGATGTTGATGTCCATGAGGAAGCGGGTGGCCTGCGCGCCGGTGATCGTCTGGTTGTCGTGGTCGAGCCGCCCGCCGACGACGTTCACGATGGGCATGCCGATCTTGCAGAGCTCGAGGGCCGTGGCGGGATCGGTGGTCGTGAAGGTGAAGCGGTCGTTCGGAACGTACTGGACGATGTGCTGCAAGGTGGACCCGGAGTCGATGAAGATGGAGCGTCCGGTTTCGAGGAAGGAGGCGGCGCGCTGGGCGATGGAGTCCTTCGAGCGGACGTTTTCGTTCATGCGGGTGGCGATGGAGCCGTCGGTCTGGGTGGTGATGAACTTCATGCTTCTCGCGCCCCCGCGGACCTTGATGGCCTCGTGGACGGATTCGAAGTATTCGATGTCCCGGCGCAGGGTCATGCCGGAGACGTCGGGGAAGAGGGCTTCGAGTTCCTTGATGGTGATGAAGGGTTTGACCTGCAGGAGAGCGCGGATCTGTTCGCGCCGTTCGTTATACATATCGGCATGCCTTTCCGGGGACCGGGCGGGAGCTGCGGAGGGGATTCCGGTGGGGAGCCGCCGCACACCGCCGTGCGATCCGAGTAAGATGGGAAGATCAAAGTAACACTTTTTATGTCTTATTTTAACACAGGAAGTGTGAAAAAGTCAAGGGAAAAGCGTGAAAAACTTGCGTTGTTTTTCTGAAAGATGTTTCATTTGCCTGCGCGGCTTCGCTTGCGGATGACATGCAGCTTTGCATTTCATGCAGGAGAGGAAAAGGTCAGAGAACGTCCTGCGGGACTTTCTCCCATTGATTTGCTGTCCTGCGCGGACGGCGGACAAGAGGGCTCCGCGACCGCCCTCTTGTCAATCACCGCCGCCCA
>JAFYBI010000054.1 GCA_017540285.1 Clostridia bacterium
CTTCACGAGATCGAGCATGGCGAAGGAGATCTCGTTCGTCATGTCCCGCCCGTTCTCGTCGGAGCCGGAGATGCACACGCCCCAGGAGCCGTGCTTGTTGAAGCCCTGCCAGATCCCGTCGAGGATCTTCAAGGCCTCCTCCCGCGGCGTCTTCTGCCAGTACGGCCAGAAGATCTGGTCGACGCGGCCGGGCGAATCGTATCCGTCGTAGCCGAAAAAGAGCCAAAAGAACTGCGCCGCGGAGAGGAAATCGCAGGGCGTGTTCCGCGGCACGACGGACAGCGCGCGGGCGAGGTCGAGGAAATGCTTTTTCTCCTCCCCGTCCTGCGCCTCGGCCGCCATCCGTTCCGCCTCCGCCCTCGTCCGGTCGCCGATCACGTCGAGCATGTCGAGCACCCGCTCGAGCCCGGAATAGAAGCTGTCGGCGTAGGGATGGATGCGGCGGTACTTGGCGATCTTTTCGCGCATCCCGGAGGTGCCGAGTTCCATGACGCCGCCGAAATCGAGGATCGCGTGGCCGGCCATGCCGCCCCAGCAGGAGCGGTTTCTGTCTAGCTTCAGCTCCCGCTCCGTGCGGTACGCCCACATCCGCTTTCCGGTGTCCCTGTCGCCGAAGGTTTCCTCCATCGCGTCGAAGAATTCCTTATATTCCGGAAATCTCTCCCGCTTTCCGTCAAGACGCTCCTGGCTGTACCACAGCCCCCAGCTCGAGGCGAAGCCGCAGACGTCGATGAGCCGGCCGCAGCTGAACAGACCGACTTCCTTCTCGTAGAAGATGGGAAGGACCTTCCCTTCTTCATACAGTCCTTCGCCGAAGGCGGCGTAGTCCCCGTCGTCCTTGCGCCGCAGATAGCCGTACGCGAAGGGCTCCCGCAGTTCTTCCGTATATTTCATGCGTGCAGTTTCTCCTTTTTGTCAAAGACGCCTTACAGCCACTCCGGCATGAGCTCCGGATGGCTTTTTACGAATTCGCCGAGCTCCGCGAGGCGCTCGTATTCGAGCGGCGTGAAATCGCCCTCGCTGTCCGGCGCGACATTGATGAGGTAGTTGCCGCCCATCGTCCGGATCTGCGTGAACCACTCCGCCAGCCGCTCCACCGGCTTGATGCTGTACTCGTCCCAGCGGGTGTAGCCCCAGCAGTTGCTCAGCTCGCCGCAGAACTCCCACCAGCCGCCCTTGAACTTCTGCTCGTACTGCTCCGGCGTCGGGATGATGCATTCGGAGGACTCGAAGTGCGAGCCGCCGCCGCGCCCGACGACGAGATCCGGCTGGAGCGCGAGGAGCTCGTCGAGCGTGTACAGGTGCTGCCAGCCGCCATCGAACCAGAGCAGATCCGGCTGATACTTCGTGAGCAGCTCGTAGATCTGTCCCTTCGCGATCGCCGTCGAATACTGCTCGAGCACCGGCGGGATCTCATCGTCCCGCTTCGGCTGCCAGCCGTTGTAGTCCATGTAGTCGCCGCAGGTGCGGAAATCCGGCGGAGAGTAATAGAAGCCGACCTTCATGCCGTGCTTGCGGCACGCCTTCACGTAC
>JAFYBI010000055.1 GCA_017540285.1 Clostridia bacterium
TGCATGGGCTGCTCGATGAAGACGGCGGACGGCGGCTATAAACGCATCTGCAGGGAAGGCCCGGTCTTTCGGAAGGAGGAGATCGTATGGGAAAACTGAACGTCACCCTCTGCGGGATCCCGATGGACAATCCGGTGATCCCGGCGTCCGGGACCTTCGGATACGGCTATGAATTCGCCGAGCTCTACGACATCAACCTCCTCGGGACCTTCTCGTTCAAGGGCACGACGAAGGAGCCCCGCTACGGCAAGCCCCTGCCCCGGATCGCGGAATGCTCAGCCGGGATGGTCAACGCGATCGGGCTCCAGAACCCCGGCATCGACCGCGTGATCGCCGAGGAGCTCCCCAAGCTCAAAAAGGTCTTTCACAAGCCCGTCATGGCGAACGTCGGCGGGTTCTCGGTCGAGGAATACGTCGAGCTCGCCGCACGCCTGGACCGGGAGGAGCAGGTCGGCTGGCTCGAGATCAACATCAGCTGCCCGAACGTGAAGCAGGGCGGCAAGTCCTACGGCATGACCCCGGAAGGAGCGGCGGCGGTGACGGCGGCGGTCAAGGCCGTGACGACGAAGCCCTGCATCATGAAGCTGACGCCGAACGTGACGGACATCGTCGCGATCGCCAGGGCCTGCGAGGATGCGGGCGCGGACGGCGTGAGCCTCATCAACACCCTCTACGGCATGCGGATCGATCTCAGAACCGGGCGTCCCGTGATCGCGAACCGGATGGGCGGGTATTCCGGCCCGGCGGCGTTCCCGATCGCGCTCAGGATGGTCTATCAGGTCCGCGCGGCCGTGAAGATCCCGATCGTCGGCATCGGCGGCGTCTCCTCGGCGGAGGACGTCGTCGAGATGATGTACGCGGGAGCCACCGCGGTCGGCGTCGGCGCGGCGAACTGCATCGATCCCTACGCATCGAAGAGAATCGTCGAAGACCTCCCGCGCGTCATGGAAAAATACGGCATCGATTCGCTCGAGAGCATCATTGGAGGTGCACAGTAATGGGACGCGACGTCATCATCGCCTGTGATTTCCCGTCGGCGGAGAAGACCCTCTCCTTCCTCGACCGGTTTACGGGCAGAAAACCCTTTGTGAAGATCGGCATGGAGCTCTTCTATGCCGAAGGTCCCGCCGTCGTGCGGGCGATCAAGGAGCGGGGACACCGGATCTTCCTCGACCTCAAGCTCCACGACATCCCGAACACCGTGAAGCGGGCGATGGCGGTCCTTTCCTCGCTCGACGTCGACATCGTGAACTGCCATGCGTCCGGGACCGTGCGGATGATGGAGGCCGCCCGCGAGGGGCTGACCCGTCCGGACGGCACAAGGCCCCTGCTCATCGCCGTGACGCAGCTGACCTCGACCGATCAGGAGACGATGGAGAGCGATCTCTGGATCCGCGAGCCGATCGGGGAGGTCGTGATGCACTACGCGGAGAACGCGCGCCGGGCGGGACTCGACGGCGTGGTCTGCTCGCCGCTCGAAGCGGGCGCGGTGCACGAACGCTGCGGCGCGGACTTTCTGACCGTGACGCCGGGCGTGCGCTTTGCCGACGGGGAGATCGGGGATCAGAAGCGCGTGATGACGCCGGCGGAGGCGAAGCGGATCGGCTCGGACTACATTGTCGTCGGCCGTCCGATCACCGCCGCGGAGGACCCGGTCGCGGCGTACGAGCGCTGCATGGAGGAGTTTGTGGGGTAACGATCCCACCCTCATCATCCGTCAGCCTTAAGGCCGACAGCCCGCGCTCATCGGCGATGAACGCGAACGCAGGCCCCAACGTGGCGGATGAGGAGACAGCCGGCATGCATTCCCGGCACGACAGAGAGAACATCTTACAAGAACAGAAGAGGAGACAACAATGGACCTTTCGAGACAGATCGCGAAGGATCTTTTGAGCATCCGGGCGGTGTTCTTCCGCCCCGAGGAGCCCTTCACCTGGGCGTCCGGGATCAAGAGCCCGGTCTACTGCGACAACCGCCTGACCCTGACCGCGCCCGCCGTGCGCACCGACGTGGAA
>JAFYBI010000056.1 GCA_017540285.1 Clostridia bacterium
GGTGGCCTCAGAGGTGGTGGCCTCAGAGGTGGTGTCCCCAGAGGTGGTGGCCTCAGAGGTGGTGTCCTCAGAGGTTTCGTCCTCGGAGGATGGTTTCACTGGTAAAATTCTACCCGATTTCCGCTTCCCTGTCAAGGGGTTTGGCAAGATTCTTTCGTTTTTTTTCGAAAATCGTCCCGGGAAGCCCCCCGGTCGATATCCGCGGCTGCGCGAACGGAACGCCCTATTTCGACGCGTACACCGCCTTGGTCAGCTCGACGACGGTCCCGAAAAACGCGAACGCCGCGTTGCCGCCGTCCTCATAGTCGGTCATGAGCACCAGCACATACGGCTTCTCGACCTCCACGATCGCCATGTCGTGGAACGCGTTCACGTCCCATCCGTACTTGTGCGCGACGGTCCCGGCCGGATAATAGACCGCGATCATCTCTCCGTAGAGCGAGCGCGTCATAAGATCCTTCATCCAGTTTGCGTAATCCGATCCGGTTTCGAAATACCGGCGGATCTCCAGGGCGCATTTCCCGGCGTCGCGCGCGGTGAGGTACATGAAGCCGGTCTTCTGCCCCTCGAGCCCGAGCTGCCAGACGAGGGAATTGAACGACGCGAACCCGAAGCGGTTGTAGATCTGGCTGAACGCGATGTTGTCGCTGTAAAGGAGCGTGTATTCGAAGAGCTCGCGCCAGGTCAGCCGGAAGCCCTTCTCCTCGTTCTGGATCTCGCCGGAGCCGTCCGTCTTCATCGTCGCGGGATCGTAGACCCACTCTTCGTCGAGATCGTATTTCTTCTCCCATGAGCGGTAGACGATCTTCCCTTCCCCGTCGCGCTCCGCCGTCTTCTCGAAGTTCTCGATCTCGCAGAGAACGGAGAGGATGTAGGGCGCCTTGATGAGGCTCGCGCAGTAGAGGACGGTGTCGGCGTTGTAGGCGAGCTCCTCGGTCCCGTCGACGGCGGCGGTGTAGTATGCGACGATGGGCTTCACGCTGATGAGCCTGGTCTTGTTGTCGATCCAGTCCCAGCGGTCGGGCGCGTTCGCGAGGGTGTCGAGCAGGGTCTTTTCCGCGTCGTTCAGCTCGGCGGACTGCTGCGGCTCCTGTACCGGGGTGATCTTGGCGGTCACGGCCGGGATTAGCTTCTCCTCGGCGGATTGCCGCGCCTTCTCCGACGCGTCGAGCGCCTCCCGGGCTTCCTTCAGCTCGGATTTCGCGCTGTCCAGCTCGTCCTTCGCATCCTCGAGCTCGTCCATCGCGTCGTTGCGCTCGCTCTGCGCGACCTTCAGCTCGGACTGCGTCTTCATCAGCTTCTTTTTGGCGTCGCTCAGCGCGGTGTCCCGGTCGTCGAGCGCGTCCTGCGCTTCCGAGAGCTCCCCTTCGAGCGATTCGACAGCCTCCGTGAGCTGACGGCTGCGCTCCCGCAGGACGGACGCGGCTTCCTTTTTGGCGTCGACGCGGCGGCTGAGGGTCTCGATGTCCTCCCTGAGGATGTCGGCGACGCGGTTCGCCTCTTCGAGCTGGGCCGCGAGCGCGCCGTTTTCCCCGCTCAGGCTGTCCCGCTCGTCGTGCAGGCCGCTGATGAGCTCTTCGAGGGATTCGATTTTGGCCGTCTTGTCGGAGAGATCCTCCTCGGAGCGCACACGTTCGGATTCGAGGCGGTCGAGCTCCCCGTTCAGGGTATCGAGCTCCCCGCGAAGCGCGTCCGCGCTGACGGAGAGGCTGTCCCGGACCTGCATCGCCTCACGCAGTTCTCCCGCCGCGCGCACGCACTGGACCGTCAGGATCACGGTCGCCGCCGCCAGCGCAAGGCAGAGGACGGCGAGGATCCGGTCCCGGCCCTTGATACGGTTCATGTTCGGTATCTCCTTATTGCAAACAAATACGGGGGGATCCTCCCGTGAGGTTCCTCCCGCTCGCCCGCCGAATCAGCGGCAGGCAGATCAGTTGTCGTCGGAGCTGTAAAAGACGATCTCCTGCGGATACCGGAGTCCGAGCTTTTCGCGCGCGATCTCGGCGACGTAATCGTCGTCAAAGGGGCGGTCGATCTCGGCCTGCAGCTCGTTGATGGTCTCGTGCATCTGGGCGATCTCACCGTCGAGACGCGCGGCCTTCTGGAGGAGGTCGTTCTGCTTCAGGTGCAGGGAAACGAACATGATGACGAACGCAGCCAGAAGCACCAGCATGCAGATACGGACAAACATGTTCCGGAAAATGCTTCTCATGTTCTCTCTCCCCTTTCCCCGAAGGATACATCCTGCCCGCACGCCCGTCTGATCCGCTCGGTGTACCGGATCGCTCGGATCCGCTTTCCCGCGGCGAGGACCCGTCCGCCCGTCGCCCGCCAGAGGAACCGCGCGCAAACCCCCGCCCCCCGCGCGATCCAAAGGAGCGGCGTCAGGACGAGGAGCCGGAGGAGGCGGCGCACAAAC
>JAFYBI010000057.1 GCA_017540285.1 Clostridia bacterium
AAGGTGTGCGTGAAGGAGGTGACGCCCCACGAGACCGCGCGCATTGCCTCGTCCCACGTGGCGTCGCTGTGGGCCATGCCGACTGTCGCGCCCATGCGGATCGCCGTTTTCACGAATGTCTCGCCGCCCTCGAGCTCCGCCGCGCAGGAGACGTGGATCGGAAGGGGCAGCATGTCGGAAAGAAGGCCTTCGAGCTCCGCCGCGTCGAGGGGGGCGAGCAGTTCGGTGGCGTGCGCGCCTCTGCGCTTCGGGTTGAGGTAGCGGCCTTCGAGGTGGATGCCGGCGATAGTCGCCATGCCTTCGGAAAGCTCGCGGTTGCGGCCGATGTGCGCGATGGAGTTCGCGAGGGAGTCCATCGTCGCCGAGGCGAGGGTCGCCATCAGCGTGGTGGTCCCTGCCTTCGCGTAGGAGCGGCGCAGGGCCTTCACCGCCGCGTCGTCCACGCTGTTGAAGTCATATCCGGAGCGGCCGTGCGTGTGGACGTCCACCATGCCGGGCAGAAGATAGCGTCCGGTGCAGTCGACGACCTCGCAGCCGTCCGGAAGCGCGCCGGTATAGGCGGGATCGGCGATGACGCCGTCCTTCGCCAACAGATCCGCGCGGAAGAACATTCGCCGTGCGGTCGAATAGACAGAACCGTTCTGAAAGAGCGTGTACATGATCGTTTCCTTTCGGGGGAGATGAGTGAGATTCTTTTCCTAACCATTATATTATTATAACAGAAAACCAACTTGATTTCAAGACGTTTTTTCTGTGCAGAGCGCACAGGATTATTCCGTCGTGCGGCGCCGGAATCTGCCATATTAAACGAAATCCGGGAGGGCTGTTCAAAAAAATGCAAAAATAAGTCGACGCACGGATCCGCGGCGCCGGGAAGAGTTCCACAAAAAAGAGCCGAAAACCCCGCGAAAATCGCGCAAGTTTTTTGAAAAAACCTCTTGCATTTTCGGATTCCGTATGATATAATACAAAAACGTGAGTAACTCAGCATGATCAGAATGAGGTGATAGAGAATGAAACAGGGAATCCATCCTCAGTATAAAGAGGTAACGATCCGCTGCGCGTGCGGTGAGACCGTCGTGACCCGCTCCACCAAGGGCGACGCGAACGGCGAACTGCGTGTGGATATCTGCTCCAAGTGCCATCCTTTCTACACGGGCAAGCAGAAGTTCGTTGATTCCGGCGGACGCGTGGACAAGTTCAAGAAGCGTCTCCAGCAGAGCGGCAGATAACCGCCCGGCAAATTGTCCGAGAAAAGTCGTCGGACAGGAAAGTGAAGCTGCGGCTTTGGGTCCTGTCCGGCTTTTTCTTTGTCCCGGAAAGGAGGATCGGTGATATGGAAACGAATACGGAAAAGAAGAAGGTCATCCTCTGCGCGATCTTTCCGCAGGGCGGCGAGGAGGCGGAGGACGTCTCCCTCGGCGAGCTCGAGCGGCTGGCCGAGACCGCGGGATGCGAGACGGCGGCGATCGTGACGCAGTGCCGCGAAAAGCCGGACGTGAAGACGGTCCTCGGCTCCGGGAAGATCGCGGAGCTCTCGGATCTGTGCGGCGCGCTCGGCGCGGACCTCATCGTCTTCGACTGCGAGCTCTCGCCTTCGCAGATCAAATCGATCGAGGACGCCGTGGGCCGTGACGCCGCGGTGATCGACCGGAGCATGCTGATCCTCGACATCTTTGCCGCACACGCCCGCACGAGCGAAGGACGGCTGCAGGTCGAGCTGGCCCAGCTCAGATACACCTCGCCGCGGCTCATCGGGCGGGGCAGGGAGCTCTCCCGGCAGGGCGGCGCGTCCTCGTCGGGCTCCGTCGGGGCGAGAGGTCCCGGCGAGACAAAGCTCGAAATCGACCGCCGCCGGGTCCGCGAACGCATCGCCGCGCTCGAGGACGAGCTCGAAAAGGTCGCGCAGAACCGCCTTGTGATGCGCAGCCAGCGGGACCGCTCGGGGATCCCGAAGGTCGGGATCGTCGGCTACACCAACGCGGGGAAGAGCACCCTTCTGAACACCCTGACGGGCGCGAACATCCTCGCGGAGAACAAGCTCTTCGCGACGCTCGATCCGACGACGAGACAGTTCGTCACGCCCGGCGGTGTGAAGATCCTTCTGACCGACACGGTCGGCTTCATACGCAACCTGCCCCACCACCTCATCAAGGCGTTCAAGTCGACCCTCGACGAGGCGGTGTATTCGGACCTGCTCCTCATCGTCATCGACGCGTCGGACCCCGAGTTCATCACGCAGACGACGGTGACGACCGCGCTGCTCGAAGAGCTCGGCGCCGCCGGGAAACCGACGCTCTACGTCTTCAACAAATGCGACGCGGCGTCGGACCGGGACGCGCTCATCCACATGAAGGCCCTTGCGTCGAAGTCCGGGGAGGACGTCGTGTTCGTCTCGGCGAAAACCGGCGCCGGATGCGACGCGCTCGTCTCCAAGATCGAGGCGATGGTCATGGCGGGCAAGCACCGCGTGACGCTCCTCATTCCGGTCGGGGACGGCGCGATCACGGGGATCATCTATAAGGAAGGCGACGACGTGGAGATGGAATACCGCGAGGACGGCATCCTCTGCCGCTGCATCGCCGACGACCGCCTCTACGCGAAGATCAAAAAGTATATCATCGAAGAATAAAACAGAATTCCAGTTTCATTCCGCAAAACCGTTTTGCCGTGGTTTCGTGCGGAAGGAGCACAAGCGTTCGGAAACGCGAGGATGACGCGATGAAAAAGAAAGAAAAAGAGAGTCCCCGCGAAGAGATCCGCCGCCGGGTCACGCTGGCATCGACGGCGTCGGTCGAGATGGAAGAGCGGAAATCGGTCTTCATCGGACACGCCGCCCCGGTGAAGGACGAGGAGGAGGCGCGGGCCTTCCTCGAGGAAAAGCGGCGGGAATACCACGACGCGACGCACAACGTCTACGCGTATCTTCTGAACGGCGGGGCGACGGCGCGCTATTCCGACGACGGCGAGCCGCAGGGCACGGCCGGGATCCCGGTCCTGAACGTCCTCAAAATGTCCGGCGCGACCGATCTCTGCGTCGTCGTGACCCGTTATTTCGGCGGGATCCTGCTCGGCGCGGGCGGACTTGTGCGCGCGTACGGGGCGGCGGCGAAGATGGCGGTCGACGCGGCTGGGATCGCGGTTTACGAGCCGTATGCCGTCTGGCGCCTTGACGTGAGCTATTCCGACTATCAGAAGCTGACGGCGGCGCTGCCGAAGCTCGGCGTGAGCGAGGACCGGTGCGAATTCGGCGAAGGCGTGACGGTGATCTGCGCCGTGGAACGGAGCCGTGAAAACGAGCTGCTCGCGGCGGTGAACGAGATCACCTGCGGGCGGGGAAAGGCCGTCCCCGAACGGGTGGAGGAACGCGCGTCGAAACGGGTTTGATCGGGTGTTTTTCCCGCGAAAAAAGAAAAAAAGAGATTCCCTGCGTATATTATATGTGCAAGAGCACGCGCAGGGAGGCTTTTATGTCGGACGGTGTGAAAACGGTCAGGGAGATCTTTTACGAACGGGAACGGATGACGCTCGCCCCGCAGGCGTTTCTGTGCGAAAACACGCGGGGCAGGGACAAGCCGATCGAGCCGTGCGTGAACCGGACGGAATTCCAGCGGGACCGCGATCGGATCCTGCATTCGAAGTCCTTCCGCCGGCTGATGCACAAGACGCAGGTTTTTTTGTTTCCGGTGGACGAACACTACCGCACGCGCCTGACCCACACCCTCGAGGTGACCCAGATCGCCCGGATCATCGCGCGCGCCCTCATGCTGAACGAGGACCTCTGCGAGGCGGCCGCGCTCGGCCATGACCTCGGTCACACGCCGTTCGGCCACTGCGGCGAGGCGGTGATGCAGGAGTGCTTCGATCCCTCGTTCACGCATTACAGGCAGAGCCTGCGCGTGGTGGAAAAGCTCGAAAAGAACGGAGAGGGGCTGAACCTGACTTGGGAGGTGCGCGATGGGATCGTGAACCACTCGGGCGACAACCTCGCCGCCACGCTGGAAGGCCGGATCATCAAATTCGCCGACCGGATCGCCTACATCAACCACGATATCGACGATTCCATCCGTGCGGGGATCATCACCCTCGGGGATATCCCCGCCGAATACCGCGACATCCTCGGCAGCGCGCACAGCGAACGGATCAACACGATGGTCTCCTCGGTGATCGACGCGAGCCGCCCGCTCGACGACATCCGCATGGGAGACGAGGTCGGCAGGGCGACGAACGGGCTGCGCGACTTCCTCTTCGAGCGGGTCTATCTCAACCCGAAGGCGAAGAAGGAAGAATCGAAGGCGCGCGCGCTCGTGGCGCAGCTCTACGACTACTTCTGCAAGAACCCCGAAAAGATGCCGGAATTCTACTACAACAACACGCGGACGGAATCCGTCGGACGGTGCGTCTGCGACTATATCTCCGGGATGACCGACCGGTTCGCCATCGACCTCTACAAGGACCTCTTCGTCCCGAAGGAGTGGGAGACGCCGCACGTCGGATGAAGCCGGCGCCGCCGGAGAGCGCAGCCGTTCACAAGCAGCCGTCAGGAAAGGAGGGGCCGGCGTGATCCCCGCGAACGTCATCG
The DNA here is from genome assembly GCA_017540285.1 of Clostridia bacterium. Lineage (GTDB taxonomy): Bacteria > Bacillota > Clostridia > Oscillospirales > CAG-272 > UMGS1696. The sequence continues at coordinate 4,583 of JAFYBI010000057.1, forward strand.
ACGACATCAAAGCGCGCAGCGACATCGAGACCGTCGTCTCCTCCGTCGTTACGCTCAAGCGCACGGGCCAGAACCTCAAGGGTCTCTGTCCCTTCCACAGCGAAAAGACCCCGTCCTTCACCGTCTATCCCGGCACCCAGAGCTTTTACTGCTTCGGATGCGGCGCGGCGGGGGACGTCATCTCCTTCGTCATGCGAACGGAGAACCTCGATTACGTTTCGGCGGTCGAGACCCTCGCCAAGCGCGCGGGCATCGTCCTCCCGGATTTCGACGAGAGCGACCGCCGCGAGCAGGGCGTGACGCGGACGCGGGTGCTCCAGATGAACCTCGAGGCCGCGAAGTTCTACCGGCAGATGCTCTTCGACGAACAGACGGGCGGGCCGGGGAGGCAGTATCTCGCCGAGCGGAAGCTCTCCATGGCGGCGATCAAGCGCTTCGGGCTCGGGTATTCCCCGCCGTCCGGGAGCAGGATGCTGAAGCATCTCTCCTCGCTCGGCTTCACGAACCAGGAGATCCAGACCGCGTATTTCGCTGGGAAGAGCGAGCGCGGCTATTACGACTACTTCCGCGGGCGGGTCATGTTCCCGATCATCGACGTGCAGGGCAACGTGATCGCGTTCGGCGGGCGCGTCCTCGACGACTCGAAGCCGAAATACCTCAACACCTCCGACACCCCCGCCTTCAAGAAGACGAAGAACCTCTTCGCCCTCAACTACGCGAAGAACACGGATGCCGGGTACTTCATCCTTTGCGAGGGCTACATGGACGTCATCACGCTCCACGACGCCGGGTTCGGGATGGCCGTGGCCTCCCTCGGAACGGCGTTCACCGAGGAGCAGGCGCGCATCATCAAGCGGTACGTGCCGAAGGTCATCCTTTCCTACGACAGCGACGAGGCCGGCCAGAAGGCTGCGAACCGAGCCATCGGGATCCTCGAAAAGGCAGGGATCGAGCCGAAGGTCCTGCGCATGAGCGGCGCGAAGGATCCGGACGAATACATCAAGAAATACGGGGCGGACAGGTTCCGCTCCCTCATCGAGGATTCGGGCGGCAAGTTCGAATTCATGACCGAGAACATCCGCCGGAAGTACGATATCGACAACCCGGCGGATCGCGTCAAGGCCGTCGCGGAAGTCGCCGCCGCCATTGCGGACCTCTATTCGAACGTGGAGCGGGACATCTGGATCGAGCGGGCGTCGAAGGCGTTCTCCGTCGATCCGAAGAGCCTCCGGGCGGACGTCGACGCTCAGCGGAAGCGCAGCGCGAAGGAAGCGGACAAAAAGCGGCGCGGCGAGCTCATCCGGATCACGTCGGGGCTCGGCGACCGCGTCAACACGGACTTCGCGAAGGTCCCGAAGGCGGCGAAGATCGAGGAGGGCATCCTCGGCATGATCTTTCTCCACCCCGACTACATCACCCGCGAGCCCGGCGGACGGCGGCTCCGGGAGGACGACTTCCTCACCGAGCTCGGGCGGCGTCTCTTCCGCTTCACGGCGGAGAACGCGGAGAGCGGGACGTTCCAGTTCGGCCTGCTCAACGGCGCCTTTACCCCCGACGAGGTGTCCAGAGCCGCGAAAATGCTCGCGGAACGGGCGGATCTGTCGGTGAATGACGGGGAAACGTTCGATTCCTACGTCACGGCGCTCCGCGAAGAGGGGACAAGACACGGAGAAGGCGCGGATTCCCTCGAAGCCGTTCTCGCAAGGCGCCGTTCCGGGACCGGAGAACCCCCGGCCGGGCAGCCGTAAAATACAGATGTTAACATCATGCATTTCAGAGGTACCATCATGGACAGTGAAAAGAAAAATGACGTTCAGGGACTGATCGAGAAGGGCAAGTCCCAGGGCTCCCTTTCGTCGGACGACATCATGGAAGTGGTCGATCTATCGGGATACGACGTCGATCAGGTGGAAAAACTCTATGAGACCCTCGAATCGAGCGGGATCGAGGTCAGCTACAACCTCGACGGCGATTACGGAGACGAGGGGGACAGCGAGGAGACCGAGATCCCCGAGGAGGGAGAGGACATCGAGAAATACCTTGTCGACGAGGGCGTCTCGGTGGACGACCCCGTGCGGATGTACCTGAAGGACATCGGCCGCATCCCGCTCCTCACCACCGAGCGCGAGACCTGGCTGGCCGAGCGGATCGCGGACGGCGACGAGGCGGCGAAGAACGAGCTCGTGGAGGCGAACCTGCGGCTCGTGGTGTCCATCGCGAAGAAGTACACCGGCAAGGGCATGTACTTCCTCGACCTGATTCAGGAGGGCAACCTCGGCCTCATCAAGGCCGTCGAGAAGTTCGACCATACGAAGGGCTACAAGTTCTCCACCTATGCGACGTGGTGGATCCGGCAGGCCATCACGCGCGCGATCGCCGATCAGGCCCGCACGATCCGCATCCCGGTCCACATGGTCGAGACGATCCACCGGGTGTCCCGCGCGTCCCGCCAGCTCCTGCAGGAATACGGACGCGAGCCCACCATCGACGAGATCGCGGCGAAGCTCGGCATGTCCGCCGACAAGGTCCGCGAGATCATGAAGGCGGCGCAGGATCCCGTGTCGCTCGAGACCCCGATCGGCGAGGAAGACGACAGCCACCTCGGCGACTTCATCCCCGACGAGAGCTCGCCCACCCCGGCGGAGGCGGTGTCCTACCAGCTTCTCCGCGAGCAGCTCAACAAGGTCCTGCACACCCTCACGCCCCGCGAGGAGATGGTCATCAAGCTCCGCTTCGGGCTGGACGACGGGCGGACGAGGACGCTGGAGGAAGTCGGGCGCGAATTCAACATCACACGCGAGCGCATCCGCCAGATCGAGGCGAAGGCGCTCAGGAAGCTGCGGCATCAGAGCCGCTCGAAGATCCTGAAGGGCTTCCTCAACGACATCAACTGACGAAACCGCATAACGGAGGTATAACATGCACCATACGAACGGTACGGATCCCGAAAAGACCATGGCACCGCAGGAAACAGACCTCTCGGAAGAAGAAAGAGACGAAAAAGAAGACAAGGAAGACAAAATCGAGGAAGAACTTGCGAATTTCGGCAAGGAACCGGACTATGAGGCGATGGAGGAGGCGAGCATCGAGGAGCTTTACACCGGGAACCCGGACGAACCCCTGGCCTCCATCCTGACGCCGGAGGAGCTCGAGGAGATCAACAGCGAGGTGGAACGCCTCGAAACCGCGGACGACATGGAAAAGGCGCTCGCACAGGAGGGCCTGCCCGTGGACGATCCCGTCCGGATGTACTTAAAGGAGATCGGCGCGATCCCGCTGCTTGACGCGGACCGGGAGACGGCGCTCGCGCGGCGCATGGTCGAGGGCGACGATCAGGCGAAGAACGACCTCGTGGAGGCCAACCTGCGCCTCGTCGTGTCCATCGCGAAGCGGTACGTCGGCAAGGGGATGTTCTTCCTCGATCTGATCCAGGAGGGCAACCTCGGCCTGATGAAGGCGGCGGAAAAGTTCGACTATTCGAAGGGATACAAGTTCTCCACCTACGCGACGTGGTGGATCCGGCAGGCCATCAGCCGCGCCATCGCCGATCAGAGCCGCACGATCCGCATCCCCGTGCACATGGTCGAGACGATCCACAAGGTCTCCCGCAGCCAGCGCGAGCTGCTCCAGAAGTACGGACGCGAGGCGACGACCGAGGAGGTCGCGGCGGATATCGGCATGTCGCCGGAGAAGGTGCGGGAGATCATGAAGATCTCGCAGGATCCCGTGTCGCTC
>JAFYBI010000058.1 GCA_017540285.1 Clostridia bacterium
GATCCGCGCCATCCAGACCAGCGTGTAGATGAACAGCGTGGGGACCCCGAGAAGATAAGCTTTCCAATAGGGCATCACCCTGTGTCCCAGCACCTCCTCCAGCTCCTCCTGCAGCCCGCCGAAAGGCATGTACAGAAGGAAGAATATCCCCGCCGTAAAGAAATCGATGAAGCCGAGCAGGAAGCCCGGCCGGTTCGTGTGTTTGAATCTCATAATTCTAAGACTCTCTGAAAGTGTTATTCCTTACCTCTGTTGCGGATCTTCCGTAATATTCCCTTAAGCCCTGCCGCGTCCCCGACCAGCAGCGCCGCGCCGTAAAGTCCGGCGTCATCCCCGAAGACGGACCAGGCGACGTTGATGTCCGGCATTACCATGTAGCGCTTTGCCTTTTCGAGCGCCTTTGCGACGTACCAGCGGTTGTGAAGGCCGATCGACCCGCCGATGACGTAGACGTCCGGGTCGATCATGTAGTAAATGTTGGCGATGCCGCGCGCGAGCATTTCCGAGGTCTCTTCGAGGATGTCCGCGGCGTCCTCATTTCCCTCGTCATAGAGCGCAAAAAGGTCCTTCGCGAACATCTGCCGCCCGAAACGCTCCGTCGCGATCCGCTCCATCGCGGCGCCGCCCGCGAGCTCATTGAGGGAGCCCGGGTTCGCGCTCCCGTGGTGATAGGGGTCGTCGCTCACGATCACGTTGTAGAATTCCGCGGTGTTGCAGTGCGCGCCGTTGATGAGCTCTCCCTTGTATACGAAAGATCCGCCCATCCCGGTCGACATCCCGAGGAAGACGACCGAATCAAAGCCTTTTCCGGCTCCGATCCTGGCCTCAGCGAGGCCGGCGAGATTCCCGTCGTTGTTGACGGCCGCGGGCACGCCCATGCGCTCAGCGAGGAAGTCCGCCACCGGGAAATTGTCCCAGCCGAAGAGATTCGGCGGGTTGAGAATCATGCCGCGCTTAAGGTCCAGAGGTCCCGGGCTCGCGATGCCGACCCCGCAGTACTCATAGTCCCTGCTCTTTAAAAATCCCACAAGTTTATCGAGGTTCCCCGCCGCGCCGAGCGTCCGGTCGTTGGGGACCTTGAAGACGTCCAGGATCTTCATTTCCTCATCGAATACCGCGGTCCGAAGCGACGTCCCGCCGATGTCCACCGCAATCCTCTTCATGCCTGACCTCCTTCCGCTGCCTTCCATCCTCTCCCGTCCTCCTTCATTTGCTTCTTTAAGCATACCATTTTGCGGTTCTCATAACAAGTGGCAAATGAAAACACCCGCCGCGCCCGCAGCAGGTGTTCTCATTTTTCACAGGTACTGCAGCATGCAGTCACAGATTTCCTCCGCCAGCTCCTTTCCGCCTCTTCCGAGGACGAAGGAGACCTTCTTCCCGTTTCGAAGCTCCAGGACCAGGGTCCCCATCATGCCGGCATATTTTCCGGTGCGCACATCCGCGATATCGGCGAACTCATAGACGTCCACCGGGTTCTTCTTCGCGCCGTTTCTCGCGATCACCGCACCGACGATCGGCCCCAGCATGTAGCCGCGCTGGTCGCCGGTCTTTTTCTCGAACTCCAGCCGGTCGTCATAGACATAGAGCTCGCCGGTGCCCGTCACCGGGCCGATGGCGCCGCCGCCGTTGTAGCGGGAGACTTTCTCCGCCTGGTAAAGCAGTTCCCCCGTCACCGGCGGAGCAGTCGGCTGCCGGTAGACCGGCCCGAAGTCCCGGGGCTCGATCTCCTGCCGGAAAGTCTGCTGCCTTGCGCCGGCCTGCGGCGCCGGCCCGCCGACACCGGTCGGCGTGCCGCACATGTTGCAGAACTTAGCGTGGTCGGGGAGCTGCGCCCCGCAGTTTGAACAGAACATGGCCTGCCTCCTTCCTTATTTTTTCCGCCTCTTTCTCAAAAATACAATTATTACGAAAACGCTCATCACCGCCCCGATGATGAGCCCGTAAAGGACGGGTTTTCCCGCCGGCGTGTTGTGGAACTCGACCGGCCCATACTGATCCGGCACCTCGATCGTCTCCGGCTCATCGACCCAGCGGTACTCA
>JAFYBI010000004.1 GCA_017540285.1 Clostridia bacterium
GATATCGCCCGCGCCCTCACGGGTAAAGCGCATCAGGCGGACGGCGTTGTCCGACTTGTCCGCGGGGCGGACGATATCGGGATTGAGGCTGCCGGGATTGGTGCGGATCGAGCCGTCCTTCATGACGTAACGGCGCACGAAGGAAAGGGGCTCGGGCGTTTCGGCCTCGGCGACCGAGAGCGCGGCGGGATGAAGATCGTCGAGCGCCATTTTCGCCGCGTCCTCGAACTTGCGGTAGAGAACGTCGAAATACATCGGATCCTGAATGTAATCCACGTACAGCATACACGGTTTGCCGGACAGGTGGATCGAGGTGTGCTGGTGGAGACTGTGGATCTGGATCCCGTCCGCGGGGACACCGGTCGCCTTGGCGATCCGGTCGCGCAGTTCGATGCAGACCTTCTCGCCGACGTAGCAGAAATCGACGGTAACGATCAGCTTCTGCGACGCGCCGTCGTCGAGCGCGAGGGCGCAAAGCTCGATCGGGTCTAGAACGCCGTCGGCGTAGCGGTTGCGGTAATAGCCCGTCAGAGGGGAGCCCAGCGGGGGCGTGACGTCAAGTCGGGCAAAGCCTGCTTTCAGCATGAGAATCCTCCTTTTACCGTTCGCAAAGCTCGTCGAGGAGCTTTTTCACACAGCCGTTGAGCATCTCTTCCACGACGGGGGTGAAAACGGAGGCGGACGCCTCGTAGCCGCCCTCGTCGAAGGCTTCCTTCGTGGGGAAATAGCCCATGGTCGCGTTGGCGTTGCAGGCGCAGAGAACGAATTTGTCCGGCGCGGCGGCCTGAGCGGCGCGGGTATAGGCGGTGAAGGGCTCTCCTCCGAAGCCGACGAGCGCGACGTCGCCGAAGGTAAAGACGGTGATCGGGACCTTCTGGAAGAGCTTGATGTTGCGCATATTGGCGATGCGGTTCATCGCGCCGCGTTCCGCCATGGAAAGCTTGCGGTCAAGCGTTTTGGCGTAGTACGCTTTGCTCAATTCGATGTATTCGTCGATGCGGTCGATGCCGTCAGTATTCGAAAGGACGTAGTTCCACTCGATCGCGCCGCGGATCGGCCCGGGCTTCACGGGAGCCGCCTTGTCCCAGAGGTCGACGACCACGTCGGCGATCAGCCTTCCCATGCGGCGGCTGTTGGCGTAGCGCTCTTCCGGCTCCTTGATGGCGGGCTTTGAAACATCACAGTGATTGGTGTCGCCCTGCGGACCGTTGACGACGACGCAATGCGTCCCGGGAAGATCCTCTTCGGTCAGGCGGCGGGCAAAGCCGGGCCAGTCCGCGGAGCATTTGCTGCCGCCGATCACGTCGGGATGGGTGCCGAAGTTCACGAGGGCGATGTCCCCTTTCCCCTCACGGGCAAAGCGCACGAAATACACGGTGTTGTCCGCCTCGCCGATCGGATGGTCGATCTCGGGGTTGAGATGACCGGGATTGGTCTTCGTCGAGCCGTCCTTCATGCGGAAGCGGCGGATAAAGGAGATCGGTTCGGCGGTCTCGCGCTTCGAGGCGGTGAGCGTCGCCTCCGCCAGATCGTCGATGGCCATCTTCGCCGCGTCGACGAACTTGCGGGTGAGGATGTTCATATACGTTTCGTCCGGATAGGAGGAGAAGACGGAGAGTGTTTTCTCTCGCGGGGGGTAGCCCGCGTTGATGGAGGTGTGCTGGTGGAGCGCGGTCAGAAGGATGTGATCCTCCGCGACGCCGGTCTCCTCGGCGATTAGCGCGCGCACGCTCGATAAAAACGGCTCGGAAGCCAGCACGAAATCCGCGGTGACGACGACGGCCTTCGTCTCCCCGTCCGAGAGGGCGAGGGCGTTGAGTTCAATGGGATCGAGCACGCCTTCTGCGTAGCGTGCGCGGAAATAGCCCACGAGCGGCGTGCCCAGAGGAGGCGTGACGTCGACTCTTGCAAAACCTGCCTGGAACATTTCTTTACCTCATTCTTTCGTTTTTTGTGGAAGCAAAGCGGTCTCCCGCGCTTTTCCGTTTAGGACAGTTTCCGGTATTCGTCGAGCATTTCCTTCGCGGCGAGCGTGAGGACTTCCTCAACGCAGGGGGTGAAGCGGGAGGAACGGGCTTCGTAGCCGCCCTCATCGAAGGCCGACTGCATCGGGTAATACCCCTCGTAGCCGTTCGCGCAGCAGCAGACGAAGGTCATGCCGAAGGGAGAGCCCTGCTTTATGCCCCGGCCGATGTCGGTGAACGGCTCGCCCGGGATGCCGGAGAAGACGACGTCGCCGAAGCGCACCGC
>JAFYBI010000059.1 GCA_017540285.1 Clostridia bacterium
GGCCGATGGTGGTGGTGGTCTTGCCCTCGCCCGCGGGGGTGGGGGTGATGGCGGTGACGAGGATCAGCTTGCCTGCGGGGCGATCCGTTTCGTCGAGGAGGGACAGATCGATCTTGGCCTTGTTTCTGCCGTAGGGTTCGAGGTACTTTTCATCGACGTGTGCGCGGCGCGCGATCTCCGTGATGGGCGCGAGGGTGCAGCGCTGGGCGATTTCGATGTCGGAAAGGTATGCCATGGGTGGACCTCCGGAAATAGAGTGATGGAGTGATGGAGTGATGGAGCTGAGGGCTTAAACGTTATATTTGGACAAATCGATTCCCGCTGCTTCGACCTTTTCAAAAGCGGTGATGGATTCGGTCAGGGAATCATAATGGACTTTTTTGAGGGCGTCCATGCCGCCGATCATCAGCTCCGACTTGGCGAGCTGACTTCGGATGTCTTCCTCGGAAAACATATTACCCGAAAGCCGGTTCATTTCCCGGAGCTTTTCTTCGTCATACGGCCCGCAGGTGTCGAGGTAAGTGCGTGCCGCGCGGTATCGCTCGAGGATATTCGGCCGATTCGACGCGGCGGCGGGCTGGGAACGCTGCGCAGGCGCAGAGGATGCGAACGGATTGTAATTGGCCGGTATCTGGGCAGCGGCTATCCTGCGGCGCATCTCGCTCTTGCGTTTTTCCCTTTCTTCGGGATCGAGGAAATACCGAATGAATTTGACGAGTCCCCGGATGCCGAGAAAACCGCACAGGATCGTGAAGAGGATTTCAATGATCAGGCCGAATGAGATCGGGGTATCGCCCGAGGACAGGACGGCGACGATAGAAATCAGGAATATGAAGAAAAGCAGCAGCGGAAACATGATGACGGTGAAGTACGCGGCAGGGTTGCTTCGCAGAAAATCACCGTATTTATCTTTCCCGTCTTTCATAAAGAACCTCCTGTCCCTTTGTTTCAAAACGGCGGGGAGAGTCTGACGTATCGGTGCTCACGGATTCTGAACAGCCTCTTCGAGGATGGAGTAGAGGTAGAGGCAGAGCGTCTCGAGGTCCGTGTCGTAGGTGCGGCCGGGCCGCGATTCCTTCGGCGAGACGATCAGCGACGCCGCGCCCGAGCGGATCAGATACAGCCGGTCACCCGCGCGGTTCTTGCGGATATACAGGAATTCCCCGGTCTCGCCCGGCCCAAAGACGATCGAGTCCCCCGGCGTAAACCGGACGCGGCTGACGTACGGCCTGCCGAGCACGGTGTCCGTCGCGGCGAAGCTCCGCCAGAGCTCGCGGATGCCGAGCGTCTTCGGGCAGTCGAGGGCCCGCACGCCCGACGCGCCGCCGTCATAGCGGTTCGGGGAGGCGAACATGCGCAGGAAAGCGCCGCCGATCATGGCAGCGGTCCCGCATGCGATCAGAAGCGGCTCGGGGAGGGGCAGGGTCACGGGGGCGTCCCCGGTCCCGACCCAGTTGAGGAAGGCGCCGCCGAAGAGGAGGATCCACGAGAGGAGCCGCAGGAGGAAATTCCCGAAGCGCGCGCCGCCCGGCATCCGGCGTCTCTGACCCGGCGCGCCGGAGAGGACCCGCTTCATGCGGACTTCCTCGTCGGTCGGTCTGGCCTCGCCGCGGACCCGGGTGATCCAGAGGTCGCGCAGCCCGGCCCAGATCGCCCAGATCAGATAGAACGTGAAGAGGGGAACGATCAGGAGGAAAAAGACCGCGCCGGCAGCCTGACGGACGACGGTGGGCTCCTCGGGGAGAAGCTTCGTGCCGTATGCGAGGAGGAATCCGACGGCGCAGAGGACGATGGGGGCGATAAACCGTTTCAGAAAGCGTTTCATATCCTGTCCTTTCTTTGGTACCGTTTTCCTGCCGGGAACGGTCAACACGGGGAAGGCGCATCTACTCCTGAGAGAGATGCGACGGCTGTTTTTCTTTCATGAGAAGGGCCGTGCGGCGGCCTTGAAGGGAATGGCCGCGCACTGTACAACATGTGTCATTGCGAGGAGCAGGTCCCGAGACCTGCGACGTGGCAATCCGCATCCCCTGTGCGAGGGAGGAAGCCATGGAAAACGGCTGTTCGTTCGGGATGGGGCACGGATTCCCACGTCAGGGCCTTGAGGCCCTTCCTCGGAATGACACCATCCCATGCAGCTTCACGCCCGAATGTCTCTGCCGCCGGTTTTCAAGCGAAGGAGAGTCGGATCTCCCCGACTGCCGGCACCGAGTTTGTTCTGGCGACAGCCCCGGCCCGCGGCGGGCGGAGAGGGGCCTCCTTATTCTTTCCCGTTCCAGCAGTAGGTGCACAGCTGGCATTCCGGCAGCCCGATCGCCGCCACGATCCCCTCGAGGGTCTGGAATTCCAGCGAGGCGAAATTCAGCTTTTCACAGATCGTCCGGCGGAACTTTTTGCCCCGCTCGGTCTTGCCGTCCCGGTATTCGTCGATGTGCCGGAAGCCCTCCTCGCCCTCGAGCTCCATGATGATCCGCCGCGCGAGCAGCTCCATTTCGCTGTTCGAGCGGGAGAAGTTCAGGTACTTGCAGGCGTACATGATGGGCGGGCAGGCGGAGCGCATGTGGACGGACTTCGCGCCGTTGTCATAGAGGAACTCGACCGTTTCCTTGAGCTGGGTGCCGCGGACAATGGAGTCGTCGACGAAGAGGAGGTTCTTGTCTTTGATGAGCTCGGTGATCGGGATCTGCTTCATCTTCGCGACCTTGTTGCGGTCGTTCTGCCGCGTCGGCATGAAGGAGCGGGACCATGTGGGCGTGTACTTGATGAAGGGGCGCGCGAAGGGGACGTCGCTCTTGTTCGCGTAGCCGATCGCATGCGGGGTGCCGGAGTCCGGAACGCCGCTGACGTAGTCGATGCCCTCGGCGTTGCCGGCTTTCCGGTCCGCTTCCGCCATGATCTCGCCGTTGCGGTAGCGCATGGTCTCGACGTTGACGCCCTCGTAGGAGGAGTTCGGATAGCCGTAGTACGACCAGAGGAAGGAGCAGATGCGCATCTTTTCGCCGGGAGGGGCGAGCTGGGTGACGCCGTCCGGGGTGACGCGCACGATCTCGCCCGGGCCGAGCTCCTTGATTTTCACATAGTCGAGCTTTTCGTAGGCGAAGGACTCGAAGGACACGCAGCAGCCGTCCTCGCACTGGCCCGCGAGAATGGGCAGGCGTCCGAGGCGGTCGCGCGCGGCGATGATCGAGCCGTCTTCGCAGAGGATGAGGATCGACGCGGTCCCGGCGATCTTTTCCTGCGCAAAGCGGATACCCTCGACGAAGTCGTTCTTCTGGTTGATGAGCGCGGCTGTGAGCTCCGTGGCGTTGACCGCGCCGCCGGTCATGGCGTCGAAGTGGTCCCCCGTGGCGGCGAGGTAGTCGCGGATGAGCGCGGCGGCGTTCTGGATGACGCCGATCATGCAGATGGCGTAGGTGCCGAGGCGGGAGCGGATCAGGAGGGGCTGCGGGTCGTAGTCGCTGATGCATCCGATCGCCGAGGTCCCCTGCATCTCGTCGTAGATGTGCTCGAATTTCGTGCGGAACGGGGAGTTCTCGATGTTGTGGATCTCCCGCTGCAGCCCGATCTCGGGGTCCCAGGCCGCGATCCCGCCCCGGCGCGTGCCGAGATGGGAGTGGTAATCCGTTCCGAAAAACACGTCAGAGATGGCGTCGCGGCGGCAGGCCGCACCGAAAAATCCGCCCATAAAGAAGAGTCCTCCATGAAAAATACAAAAGGGCGCACGGATGCGGTGAAGAGTCCCGTGTGCCCAGACGGTCGGCGTCACATTCTTTGTTTCACGCGGTGCCGGGGCTGCCCTCGTCCGGGCGCCTCATTCCGCCTGCTTGCCGCCCGGAAAGGGCCGCGCGCATTGCCGTCAGTCGCAAAGAACGGTATGGTATTGTCACGCTTTTAGTATAGCATTCCGCCGCCCGCTTGTCAAGTGCCATTTCTGTTAAAATTTCGCCCCCGGACGACGGGATTTTCGTGGCCGCGCGGAAAAGAATGAACACTTTGTAAACAGTCTCCTTTCTTCATTGACAGAAGGGTCTGCCTGATTTATAATAAGGATGTAGAGATATGCGGACTGCCCGGGCAATTCCGGAAAAAACCGGAAAATCTTCGTCGGCGCGGGAACTTTTTCCCCCTCTCCGGCGTCTAAAGAACGTTCCCGGTCCCGCGGGGGCTTTTCTCCGCGCGCGGTCCGGCTCCCCATCGATCCCTATTTTCAGAAAGGAACCCGATATGAAGAAACTCCTCTCTCTCGTGCTTGCGGTCCTGATGCTCGCGTCCCTCGCGATCTCGGTCTCCGCGGCCACCACCGGCGCCGACCTCTCGTCCGTCCTCTCCTATCTGTACGGCTCGAAGGTCTATTACGACACCACCCCATACGGCTATGACGGCCTGATCACCCGCTGGATCGACACCTGCCCCGAAGAGAAGTGCAGCGGCGTCGCCACCTTCATCATCGACGGCGGCAAGATCAAGTGGGCCTGCCCGACCTGCGGCAAGTCCGGCACGATCACCGCGCCCCAGCCCGAGAAGCCGGACAAGGATAAGACCCCGACGCCCGCTTCTCTCGTCTGCCCGACCTGCAAGAAGGCCGACGACCTCCAGTACATCCGCACCGCCGTGGTCGACGGCGAATGGAAGGACATCTATCTCTGCACGAAGTGCCTCGAGATCGTCTACACCAAGGCCAGCGGCACCTACCCCTATCCCTATGATTACGGCAAAGACTACGGCATTGATTACGGCAA
>JAFYBI010000060.1 GCA_017540285.1 Clostridia bacterium
ACTGTGACGGAGAGATTTCATGCGAAGTCTGTCCCGGACGGTCAATTTTTTTTGAATTGACCGTCCGGGACCGTTTGAACCTGCTATATTCATCAGCGTGGGAAGGAGGAAAGGCATAAAGAAAAACCTCCCTTTCGGGAGGTTGTTCCTGCTCTTAACGCGCGATTACTCGGCGGCCTTCGCGAGCTCGCGGGCCATGCGGGCCTTTTCGCGGCTGGCGGCGTTCTTGGAAATCACGCCCTTGGCGGCGGCCTTGTCCACCGCGCTGCTGGCGGCGCTCAGCATTTCGGCGGTCGCGGTTTTGTTCGCCGTGGCGGCGTCGAACTTCTTGACGGCGGTCTTCGTGGCGGAGCGCACCATCTTGTTGCGCATGGTCTTATGCTCGGTAACGCTGACGCGCTTGATCGCGGACTTAATATTCGGCAAAAGGATTCACCTCCTCAGATAGAATTCAAAGTTCAGCATTTGCCATCATAACACAGAATCGCCGGATTGGCAAGGGATTTCCCAAATTTTCGCGTCACTCGCGGAGAAATGCGCACAGCAGCTTCACGCTGCGGGCGGCGGCGGTTTCGACGAAGGCGCTGTAATCGGAGGAGGAATCCCCGTCCGCCCCGTCCGAAATCGCGCGGAGGACGCAGAAGGGCACCCCGTTCGAGTAGCAGACCTGGCCGATGGCGGCGCCCTCCATCTCACAGGCGATGGCGCCGAAGGTCTCCGCGATAGCCCGCTTCTTCCCGGCGTCCGAAATGAACTGGTCCCCGGAGGCGATGACGCCGGAGGCCGTGCGGATGCCGAGCACGCGCGCGCAGGCGTCCAGCTGCCCGGAGAGGACCGGGTCCGCCGGGATGCGCACGAGGTCCAGCCCGGAGATGTATCCCGCGGGATCGCCGAGGGCGGTCGTATCCATGTCGTGCTGCACGACGGCGGTGGAGACCGCGACGCTGCCGATCGAGAGGGCCGGGGTGAGCGTCCCCGCGACGCCAGTGTTGATGACGGCGTCCGGGCGGTAGGTCAGGATCATGGCCTCCGCGCAGAGGGCGGCTGCAGCCTTTCCGATGCCGCAGACGGCCGTCACGACCTCCCGCCCCTCGAACAGGCCGGAGACGAAGCGCACGCCGGAGACCGTCTCCTCCCGGGTATCCGTCAGGAAGCCCCGCAGGCTTTCCATTTCCACATTCATGGCCGCGATGATGCCGATCACGCGTATCCCCTCCTTTTTCGCAACGGCGATAGTATAGCCGCCGCCGGCGGTTTGTCAAGCGCCGGGGGCGGGATCTCCGAGATCGGAGAAGTCCGTTTCAAAGAGGATCTCGTCCGTCAATTCCTTCTTTTTCAGGAACATGAGCATGTAGATCGGGAAGTACGTGATCCTTCCCCTCGCCTCGACGTTGCCCCCGCAGAAGACGTATCCCTCCTCGATCCCGAAATCCGGATGGCCCAGCACATTGTCCATGGCGTTGTGCCGGTAATAATCCTTGCCGGATTTGATTTCGATGGGGTATACCTTTTCCTCTTCCTCGATCAGGAAATCCAACTCGCCGAGCTTCTTGCTGTTGTAGTAATACAGCTGATAACCGTGGGCGGCCAGTTCCTGGGCCGCAGCGTTTTCATAGACCGAACCGAAATTGATCGCGGTCTCATGCCGCAGGATCCGGAGCTGGATCTCGCTGCCGTACTGGGCGGCCAGAAGGCCAACGTCATTGGAAAACAGCTTGAACAGGTTCTGGGACTTGGAAAGAAGCAGGGGGATCTTCGGCTCGTCCACCACGTAGGCGGGCAGCGCGACCCCGGCGTTCTTGAGCCAGAGGAAGCTGTCGTAATACTTGTCGAATCGCGCTTTCTCGTGCAGGTTTTTAAAGATGAACCGTTTGTTTTTCTCGTTCAGTTCGCTGGGAATCAGGTCAAAGATCTCGTTCAGGTACAGCCGGTCCTGCGCGTCGTATCTCGAGATATCGTGCCGGTACAGGCGGAGGATCGCGTTCTGCTCGTCAGAAACGCGCCGGAGGTTCTTCGTCGCCAGGTAAACCGATACCGCAGCGGGCATCCCGCCGACGATGAGGTACAGTTCGAACAGCTGCATCATCCGCTCGTGAATGTAGGGGTCTGCGGGTGTCCTAGCTTCGAACGATCCGCGCAGCGCGTCGATCACGTTCCTGCCTACGCCGTTTGCGAGGGCAAACTCCTCGAAGTCCATGGGGTACATCCGGAAGATGTCCATATATCCGACGGGGGCGGAAATGATGTCGCGGAAAACGGTCCCGAGCAGCGAGCCGCTGAGGATGTAGTCGTAGGTGCCGTCCTGTACGAGGTACTTGATCTGCGTGATGAGCTCACGGCACTCCTGCACTTCGTCAAAGAAGATTATCGTCTTCCCGGGGATCATCCTGTCGCCGAAAAGCGCAGACAGGCGCAGGAGGATCTCCTCTGCACCCGCCGCTCCGGAAAGGGCCCGGATATAGTCCGGGTTCTCGATGAAATCCATCCTGATAAAGCTCTCGTAATGCGCCTCGCAGAATTCCCGGGCGATATAGGATTTGCCGACCTGGCGCGCGCCGACGAGCATCAGCGCCTTGCCAGGCCTGCCCCTGTAGAATTCTTCGATCTGCCTGTAGATCTTCCTGTAAAGCATCGCCGCTCCCCCCATTCTGCCGGCATCCTGCGGCAGTATGACATAAATCCGGAAAAATAGCAACCGGTTTTTGCACTTTTCCACACACTTTTTCCGATGAAAACCGGGGGGTAAATTACACTTTTCCATGGATGAGGGTGGTAAACCGCAGCCGTTCCCGCCCAATCCGACAGATTTCGGGTTTCCAATCCGACGGATTTTGGATTCACCCGATGAGGAACTTAAGCCGCGGCCGCACGCGGTTCCAGTACAGCAGGGACATGGGGAGGAGGAGGCGGTCGTAGAGGAACATGCAGACGATGAGCCCGGCCCAGAAGGCGGCGAGCAGCCAAGGGCCCATGGCTGCGAACTCCGCCGTCAGCGCCTCGAGGTGCAGGACGAAGCAGAGCAGCGCGTACATGAGGCCGAGGGAGAGGTTGAAGACGAGGAACTTCGCAAGGACGCGGACGGGTTTGCCGTGGATCCGGTCCAGGTCCCATTTGAGGATCGGGTAATAGCCGATGAACAGGTAAAACAGGGCCGCCTCCTTGTCCGCCGCCAGCATGAGGGTGACGAGGGAGACCGCGGCGTAGCAGGTGAGCGCCGTGGCCCGGCCGAACTCGAAGACGATGGGCAGCAGCAGGAGCGCCGCCGCCATCGGCGCGGCGTAGGTGGCGATGGGGATCAGCCCGCCCCCCAGCATGAGCAGGACGGAGAGGGCTGCGGCGATGCCGGAGACGGCGATGCGCACGCTCTGCTTCCGGCTTTCCTGGCGGCGGTTCATAGGGTGCTCCTTTCGTTTTCGTTCATGGCATTTCCGTTCACGGGTGTCCCCACCCCCTCCGCCCGGCGAGCGAAAAGAGCAGTCGGACGAGGGGCAGCAGGATCAGGTAAAAAGCGAAGGGGATCGAAGACGCCGGCGCGCCGATCGCGGCGAGCGGCGTCGCCCCCGCGATGGACCACGGCACGAGGGGCGAAACGATCACGGCGCTGTCCTCAAGGTCGAGCGCGAGGTCGGGTCCTTCCGAGAGGTCCTGCGCCAGCTGGTGCGTGAGCAGGATCGCGAGGGTCTGGTTGCAGGAGACGACGGAGGCGGGGACGGCGGCCGCGAGCGTCGCCGTGTAGGGCGTTGCGCGCGCGGCAAGGCGGTCGACCGCGCCCTGCATCGCGTCCAGCAGGCCGGTCAGCCGGAAGATCCCCGCGTAGGAGGAGGAGAGGCAGACGATGGCGGCGATGCGCAGCATCGAAAGGATCCCGCCCCCCGAAAGCATCGCGGCCCCGGGATCCGCCGGGCGGAAGCCGAAGACGGCGGCGCGGAGGATCTCCCGCGCGGGCATCCCCTGCAGGAGGAGGCACAGCGGGAGCGCAGAGAGGATGGACAGCGCCATCGCCCGCCGAACGGGAACGCGCAGCGCGGAGAGGAGGAGGATCACCGCCGCCGGGAGGAGGGCGGCGGGATGCAGGCGGAAGGACGCGCCGAACTGTGCGAACAGGTCCGGCACCGTCCCCCCCGCCCTCGTACCGAGCCCCACGGCGGCGTACAGCGCGCAGGTCAGGAGGAAGGGAACAAACGCCGTCCTCACCATGCGGCGGATGTTCCCGAAGATGTCCGTCCGCGTCAGCGTGGCGACGAGCAGCGCGCTCGTGGAGACGGGCGAGCAGCGGTCGCCGAAGAAGGCGCCGGAGAGCACCGCGCCCCCGGTCAGCCGGGGATCCGCGCCGAGGGCGCTCCCCATCGCGGCGCATACGACGCCCATGGTCGCGGCCGTCCCGACGGACGTGCCCGTCAGAAAGGAGACGCCGCCGCAGAGCAGGAAGGTCATGAGCGGGAAGGCGGCGGGGCGGATGAGGCGGGAGGCGTGGCAGACGAGGACGGGGATCGTCCCGGCGGCACGCCACAGGGCCGTCAGCACCCCGATCAGCATAAAGACGAAGAGGATCGGGTACACGGAGGCCATCCCGGAGAGCGCGGCCCTGAGGAGCGCGGGGAGCGCGTGCCCGCGCAGCCGCCCGTAAGCGAGGAAAAGCGCGAGCCCGAAGACCAGCGCGTACAGAACGGAAGCGTCCAGGAAGACGCAGAGGAACAGGGACGCGGAGAACAGGCCGATGACGAGCCATTCCATATAACGGTCACCCCGGAAACAGTCTATTAAGGATCGGTTCCGGATTGTATCACGGGGCGGTGGGAAATGCAATCCGGGATAGAGTAGAGGGAGGGCATGAGCCCTCGCCCCTCTCATTGCACCGTACGTACCGGCCAGGTATACGGCGCT
>JAFYBI010000061.1 GCA_017540285.1 Clostridia bacterium
GATCGTAGGGGAGGCCGTGAAGGAAGGCCGGGATCGGCCCCGCATCCTCAACCTCTTCGCCTACACCGGCGGCGCGACCGTCGCATGCGCCATGGCCGGGGCCGCGCTCGTGCACGTCGACGCCTCAAAGGGGATGACGAACGCCGCGCGGGAGAACATGGCCCTCTCCGGTCTCGCGGACGCCCCCTGCCGGTACATCGTCGACGACTGCCAGAAGTTCGTCGAGCGGGAGATTCGCCGCGGGAACCGGTACGAGGGAGTCATCATGGATCCGCCGTCCTACGGGAGAGGCCCGGGCGGCGAGGTCTGGAAGCTCGAGGAATGCGCCGCGGCGCTCGTGGAGACCGTCGTGAAGGTCCTCTCGGAGAAGCCCCTCTTCTTCCTCATCAATTCCTATACTGCGGGACTCTCTCCGGCGGTCATGCAGTATATCCTCCTCCGCGCCCTCCCCGAAGGACTGCGGAGCCGCGCCTCCGTGACGGTCGGGGAGACCTGCATCCCCGTGACGGACACCGGCCTGGCCCTTCCGAGCGGCGCGAGCGTGCGGGTGCAGTTTGAATACGAAAACAGGTAGTTTTATGGACATCATCAAAGCGGAACACCTCTCCTTCACCTATCCGGGCGACGAAGAGACGCGCCCCGTGCAGGCGCTGAAGGACGTCTCCTTCTCGATCCCCGAGGGCTCCTTCACGGCCATCCTCGGGCACAACGGGAGCGGAAAGTCCACGCTGGCGAAGCTTCTCTGCATGATCTCCCTCCCCGATTCCGGGCGGCTGTGGATCGCCGGGCACGAGATGACCGCCGCGGATGCGACCGAAGCGGACATCCTCGCCGCGCGGCGGGAGGTCGGCATGGTCTTTCAGAACCCCGACAACCAGATCGTCGCCACCATCGTGGAGGAGGACGTCGCGTTCGGATGCGAGAACCTCGGCATCCCGTCCGCCGAGATCCGCCGCCGCGTCGACGAAGCGCTTGCCGCCGTCGGGATGACCGAGTACGCCCGGCATCCGTCCTACAATCTCTCCGGCGGGCAGAAGCAGCGCGTCGCCATTGCGGGCGTCATCGCCATGCGCCGCCGCTGCATCATCTTCGACGAATCGACCGCGATGCTCGATCCGGTGGGGCGGCGCGAGGTCATGGACATCATCGAACGGCTCAACCGCGAGGAGGGCATCACCGTCCTCATCATCACCCACCACATGAACGAAGCCGCCCGCGCGGACCGCATCCTCGTGATGAACGGGGGCCGCATCTTCGCCGACGGGACGCCGGGTGAGGTCTTCGGCAATCCCCTCCGGATGTGGGAGGCAGGCCTCGACGTGCCGCAGACGACGGAGCTCTGCTATAAGCTGCGCGCCGAAGGGCTGAACGTGCCCCTCGACGTGTTCGACGCGGAGGAATGCGCCCGGATCGTCGCGGAGGAATGCATGCGGATCCTCGCGGAAAAGAACGGAGGGCGGACGGCATGAGTGCGGAATACGCCATCGAACTCCGGAACATCACCTATACCTACAACAAAAGCCTGCCCTCGGCAACGCGCGCGCTCGACGACGTGTCGCTCACGGTGAAGAGCGGCGGGATCACCGGCCTCATCGGGCATACGGGGAGCGGCAAATCGACCCTCGTGCAGCTTCTGAACGGCCTTCTCAAGCCGGACGGCGGCACGGTGCTCCTCGACGGCGCCGACATCTGGGCGGAGCCGAAAAAGATCCGCGAGGTGCGCTTCAAGGCGGGCCTCGTGATGCAGTATCCCGAATACCAGCTCTTCGCCGAGACCGTTGCGGAGGACATCGGGTTCGGACCGAAGAACATGGGCCTCACCGGCGCCGAGCTCGAGCGTCGGGTGCGGGAGGCCGCGGCGTTCTCCGGCCTCGGGGAGGAGCTCCTCGAAAAATCCCCGTTCGATCTCTCGGGCGGCCAGAAGCGCCGGGTCGCGCTCGCGGGCGTCATCGCGATGAACCCGAAGATTCTGATCCTCGACGAACCGGCGGCGGGCCTCGATCCCGCGGGCAGACGGGACATCCTCGGCGGCATCAAGCGCTTCTCGCGGGAGAGCGGGACGACGGTCCTGATCGTGTCGCACTCCATGGAGGACATGGCGATGTACTGCGACGACGTGATCGTCATGGCGCACACGAAGATCCTGATGCACCGTCCGACGGCGGAGGTCTTCTCCCGCGCGGACGAGCTTGCCGCGGTCGGCCTCGACGTCCCCCTCATCACCCGCGTCGCCGCGGCGCTGCAGAGGAACGGCGTCGACATCGGCCTCGACGTCTACACCGTCGACTATGCCGTCGGGATGCTGAAAGACTATCTCTCCGGCCGGAGCCCGGAACATCTCTGACGCGGGAAATCTGCGCCGCGCGCAGTCCCTGTGTTTTGGTTTAGGATAAAGTAGCGTTCATGAAATCAGACATTATCTTCGGTCAGTACGTGGAAGGGGATTCCCTGATCCACCGGCTCGATCCGCGCGTCAAGATCGTCGCGGCCTTCCTCTATATCGTCGTGATCTTCCTCGCGAAGAGCGCGACGGCGTTTGCGCTGCTCACCCTGTCGGCGGTCTTCTTCGTCCTCCTGACGCGGATCCCGCCGCGGATGATCTTTCGCGCGATGAAGCCGCTCCTCTTCATCATCCTCTTCACGGCGCTCATCAACCTCTTCTTCATGACGGGCGAGCACCTCGTGTTTCAGCTCGGATTCGTGAAGATCTACCGCGAGGGGATCGTCAACGCCTTCCTCATCGTGCTCCGCATCCTTCTGCTCATCGTCGCGACCTCGGTGTTCCTCACCTACACGACGACGCCCATCGCGCTGACGGACGCCCTCGAATCGCTCCTGTCGCCGCTGAATAAGCTGCACGTCCCGGTGCACGAATTCTCGATGATGATGACGATCGCCCTGCGCTTCATCCCGACGCTCATCGACGAGACGCAGAAGATCATCAACGCCCAGACGGCGCGCGGCGCAGACTTCACCTCGGGCGGCCTGATCCGGCGGGGCAAGGCGCTCATCCCGATCCTCATCCCGCTCTTCATCTCGGCGTTCCGCCGTGCGGACGAGCTGGCGACCGCGATGGAGTGCCGCTGCTACACCGGCGGCGAGGGCCGGACGCGGATGAACACGCTCAAAAGCGCGCCGAAGGACTGGATCTTCCTCCTCGCGATCGTTTTGCTCGGCGCGGCGGTCGTGCTGCTCAACCGGTTTTTCCCGCTCGTGACGATCCAGCTGTGACGGAGCTGCCATGAAACTTCTGCTCAAACTCATGTTCAACGGCGCGGGGTACGCGGGCTATCAGGCTCAGAACGACGAAGACGCCCCGAAGCCCTCGATCCAGCGCACCCTCACCGCAGCGTTCTCCGAGGGATTCGGCTTCCCCTGCCGCGTCACGGGATGCAGCCGCACCGACGCGGGGGTCCACGCCCTCGGCTTCTGCGCGGCCGTCGAGCCGGCACAGCCGGCGGTGCCGTTTGACGACTGGCTCCGGATCCCCATCGGACGGGTGCACCGGGCCATGCGCGGCCATCTGCCCCCGGACATCGCGATCGCGGGCGAAGCGGCGGTCCCGGACAGCTTCCACCCGCGGTATTCCGCCGTCGGCAAGGAATACGTCTACCGCATGAACGACGCGCCGTGGGACGATCCCTTCACGGCCGGGACGTCGTGGCACCTGCCCCGGCCTCTCCCCCCGGACGGCGTCGGGCGCATGAACCGGGCGGCGGCGTATTTCGTCGGGCGGCGGGACTTCACCTCGTTCATGGCGGCGGGCTCGAAGATCACCGACGCGACCCGTTCGGTGACCGGACTGACCGTGACGCGGAACGGCCGCGAGATCACGCTGACCGTTTCGGCGGACGGATTCCTCTATCACATGGTCCGCATCCTCGCCGGGACCCTGGCCGACTGCGCGTGGGGCGCGATCGAGCCGGAGGACATGGCAGCGATCCTTGCGGCGCGTGACCGGTCGAGGGCCGGCAGGACCGCGCCCGCCCACGGACTGTATCTCGCGCGGGTCGACTACGATCCCCCCGTCACCTGGCTCTGCCTGTAACCTCTCAACTCCATCACTCCATCACCCCATCACTCTCGGAAAGGAGGCCGGATCCCATGTCCCGCACGGAAGAAAAGCTGGCGGTCGCCGGGAAGATCGAACCGGAAGTCAACCGGCACTATGCCCGGGTGGCGAAACGGTACGCCGCGGCGGGGGTCATCTGCATGATCCTCTTCGTCGCGTATCTGCTCGGTCTGATCGTCTTCGGCTCCGAGTATATCACCTATGACAACATGCGCTACCTGATCCGCGACTTCGGCACGGCGGCGGGAGAAGGCGCCCGGGAATTCGGGAAGATCGTCTACAACGGCTCCGCCGACACCGTCTTCGCATATTTCCGCGGAGGCGCGGCGGTCTGCACCCCGGATGCCTACCGCTATTTCGACAAGACCGGCACGCAGATCATCGCGGATCCCCTGAATTATTCGGATCCCGTGCTCGCGCCGTCGGATAAATACATGCTCGTCTACGACGTGGGCGGCACGGGCTATTCCGTCTACAACCAGCTCACCGGGATCGTCGCAAAGGAGACCGAGGACCGGATCATCGCGGCGGACATCGCGGACGACGGCTCGCTCGTGCTCGTGACGCGCTCGAAGGACACGAAATTCGTGGTCGAGCTGTTCAACGCGGCCTTCCATAAGACGATGGAGGTCTACAAGGACGGCTACGTGCTCGGCGTCGCGATGGCGCCGGACGGGAAGCAGTTCCTCGTGGCCTCGGCGATCCAGTCCTCGACCGACTTCAACTGCGAGATCCAGATCTGCGAGCGCGGCTCGGCGGAGGAGGTCTCACGGGAGATCATCCCCCATGCGATGCCCCTCGCGGTGCGCGCCACGGACGACGGCTACATCGTGCTCTGCGACACGGCGGTTTATTATTACAGCCGCTACGGAACGGCGGTCAGGACCGTGTCCCTCGCCGGGATGACGCTCAAATACGCGGACATCGCGGACGGGCGGATCGCCCTGACCGGACAGGTGAACGCGCTCGGCAGCGAACACCGGATCCTTGTCCTGGACCGCACGGGCGAGACGCTCTACGACGACACGATGCGGATCCGGACGGGCGGGATCCGGGTGTCGCGGGGAGACGACGCGCTCTGCTATCTCATCGTCTCGGACGGCGTGATCCGGGTCGCGGCGGACAAATCCCTCTCGCAGGAGAGCCCGGAGAGCGGCGACATCCTCGACGTCATCCCGCTCGGCGCCGGGGCTCTGATGTGCCAGAAGAACGCGGCCTATCAGATTTTTGCGGGCAGGAAGTAAAAAGCGGGCAACAAGGAAGAAGAACTGAATCATCTGGATAATTCCGAAGGGAGTGTTTCATTATGACGCTGGCGATTGACGCGATTCTGATTTTTACGGCGGTTTTATGTATCTGGGCGGGGACGCGGAAGGGCTTCGTGCGCTCCGTCATGGGCCTCATCAGCACCCTGGTGGCGGCCATCGCGGCGTATGCCTATACGCCCGTGCTCGCCGCCTTCATCCGCGACCGGTATCTCATCGGGCGGATCACCGACGGCATCGACGAGACGCTCCGCTCTCTCGCGTTCGACACGACGACGGATCTCTTCAACCTCGACCGCGTCGCCGCCGATCTTCCGGAGCCCTTTACGGCGATCCTCTCGCGCTACCGGATCGACCTCTCGGCCATCGCGGAGAAGATGCGCGGGTTCACCGGCGTGGGTAAGGACGCGGTCCGTTCCGTGGCGAGCGACATCGCCGGTCCCACGGCAAACGCGCTGGCCTCGGCGATCGCCTTCCTCCTCCTCTTCATCGGCGCGCTCATCGTGCTCTCGCTTCTGACGCTCCTGCTCGACGCGATCTTCCGTCTCCCGGTGCTGAAAGGCGCGAACACCTTCTTCGGGTTCCTCTTCGGCGTTCTCGAGGCGGCGGCGATGGTCAGCGTGCTCGCGATCGTGCTCTCCGTGATGACGGAAGCGCTCGGCGCGTTCGATCCCACCCTCTTCGGGCCGGAAACGGTGGACCGCACGGTGGTGTGCAGCTTCCTTCTGAAATACAATCTCTTCGACAAGATCTACGCGGTCCTGCGGTAAACGCCGGCAGGCCGGGAATTTCAAATACAGGGTAACAGAACAGAATGGTAATGTGTTCAAGATGCCACAAGCGCGTGGCAGTGATCTTTCTCCGCACCATCAAGGACGGCGCGGAAACGCAGGACGGCTTCTGCATCAAATGCGCGCGGGAGCTCGGGATCAAGCAGCTCGACGACGTGATCGCGCAGACGGGCCTCGACGACGAGACGATCGAGCGGCTCAACAGCGACATGCTCTCCATGATGGAGAACGGCGATTTGGCGAACAATCCGGAAAACGCGGACGGACGCGCGCCGCTCTTCAATTTCTCCAAGCTCATGGGCGAGGGGCAGAAGAGCGAAAAGAAAAAGAAAAAAGCCGACAAAAAGGACGAGCCCGAGGAGCCGGAGTACCGCTATCTCTCGACCTACACGACCAATCTGACGGAGCGCGCGCGGGAAGGCAAGCTCGACCGCATCGTCGGACGCGAGCGCGAGATGGAGCGCGTGATCCAGATCCTGAGCCGCCGTCAGAAGAACAATCCCTGCCTCATCGGCGAGCCGGGCGTCGGCAAGACCGCGATCGCGGAAGCGCTGGCCCAGCGGATCGCGGACAACCGCGTGCCGTACAAGTTGAAAAACGTGGACGTCTGCCTCGTGGACCTGACCGCGCTCGTCGCCGGGACGCAGTTCCGCGGGCAGTTCGAATCGCGCGTGCAGGGGCTTTTGCGCGACGTGACCGACCGGGGCAACGTGATCCTCGTGATCGACGAGGTCCACAACATCGTGGGCGTGGGCGACGCCGAGGGTTCGATGAACGCGGCGAACATCCTCAAGCCCGCGCTCTCCCGCGGCGAGATCCAGATCATCGGCGCGACGACCTTGACGGAGTACCGCAAGTACATCGAAAAGGACACGGCTCTCGAGAGACGGTTCCAGCCCGTGATGGTGAACGAGCCGTCGGTCGCGGACACGGTGGAGATCCTGCGCGGCGTCAAAAAGTACTACGAAGACTACCACGGCGTGAAGATCGCGGACGGGCTGCTCGACGCGGCGGCGTCCCTGTCCGAGCGGTACATCACGGACCGGTATCTGCCGGACAAGGCGATCGATCTGATCGACGAGGCGGCGGCGCACATCGCGGTGAACTCGCCCGAGCTGGCGGAGCGTCACGAGCTGGCGGACCGCCGGGCAGCGGTCGAGCGCGAGCAGGCGGATCTCGAGAACGAGATCAACGCGGGCGATGCCTCGAAGGAGGATCCCGCGGCCCTCGAAGAGCGCTACAAGCGGCTCGCGGACCTCAAGGCGGAACAGCTGCGCGTCGAAAAGCGGCTGCGCTATCTCGACGAAGTGTGCGGCAACATCCGCATGAAGGAATCCGATCTCGCGGATGTCATCGAGATCTGGACGGGCGTTCCGGCCTCGACCATCGCGGAGAGCGAATACGAAAGGCTCGAGCGGCTCGACGAGCGGCTCCGCGCCCGGATCGTCGGGCAGGACGAAGCGGTGGACGCGGTGGCGAGAGCGGTGCGGCGCGGCCGGGTGGGCGTGTCGTACAAGCGCAAGCCCGTGTCGTTCATCTTCGCGGGACCGACCGGCGTCGGCAAGACGGAGCTCGTGAAGGTGCTGGCGGCGGACCTCTTCTCGTCGCCGGAGACCCTCATCCGCCTCGACATGAGCGAATTCATGGACAAATTCTCGGTGAGCCGCCTCGTGGGGTCGCCTCCGGGCTATGTCGGCTACGACGACGCGGGCCAGCTGACGGAGAAGATCCGCCGCCGTCCGTACTCGGTCATCCTGTTCGA
>JAFYBI010000062.1 GCA_017540285.1 Clostridia bacterium
ATAGCCCTTGTCCTGCAGAAGCTGCAGGGTCAGGAATTCGCCGGAGGATTTGCTCATTTTGCCCGTATTCGTGTTCAGATGCATGACATGGAACCAGAAATTGCACCATTTGTGGCCGAGATAGGCTTCGCTCTGGGCGATCTCGTTCGTGTGATGCGGGAACGCGTTGTCGATGCCGCCGCAGTGCAGGTCGAGGTATTCGCCGAGGTTCCAGAGGGAGATCGCGGAGCACTCGATGTGCCAGCCGGGATATCCGACGCCCCACGGGCTGTCCCATTTGAGCTCCTGATCCTCAAATTTCGATTTGGTGAACCAGAGGACGAAGTCGGTCTTGTTCCGCTTCGCCTCGTCCGCCTCGACGCCTTCCCGGACGCCGACGGCGAGGTCCTCCGCCTCCTGATTGCCGAAGACGTAGTAATTCGCGAGCCTGGACGTGTCGAAATAGACGTTCCCGCCGGAGAGATAGGCGTAGTCCTTTTCGAGCAGGACCTCGATCATGCGGATGAACTTGTCGATATAGGAGGTCGCGGGGACGACGATCTCGGGGATCTTGATGTTGAGCTTTCGGCAGTCGGCGAAGAAGGCGTCGGTGTAGAACTTCGCGATCTCCATGACGGTCTTGTGCTCGCGGCGCGCGCCTTTGAGCATCTTGTCCTCGCCCGTGTCGGCATCGCTCGTCAGGTGCCCGACGTCGGTGATGTTCATGCAGCGGGTGACGTCGTACCCGGACCAGCGGAGGTATTTTTCGAGGACGTCCTCCATGATATAGGTGCGGAGGTTCCCGATGTGGGCGAAGTGATAGACGGTCGGGCCGCAGGTGTACATCTTCACCTTCCCCGGCTCGTGGGTGGTGAACTCCCCGCGCGTGCGGGTGAGGGTGTTATAGAGTTTCATGGAGGGCTCCTTGAAGTGAGGTTTGGGTAAGAGCGCGCGTCGAAGGCACGCGCTCATTTCCGCCGCCCGGCTTCACTCCACCGTTTGCGCAGCTCCTCGATCTCCTCGGCGGAGGCTTCGCTCTTCGTGCGGAGGCGGCGGACGTCGTCGATGACGGCCTGTTTTTCCGCGTCCTTCACGCGGATCCGTCCGGCGGCATCGCACACGACGTCGTCAAAGCGCGGATACCGCACGAGCGCGGAAAACGCGAGGACGACCGTCAGCGCGACGCTCACGGCGAACGCAATGTTCAGGGCAGCGCCGTCGAGGCGGGTGAGCCAGTACGGCGCGAGGTTGAAGAAGCAGTGGAAGACGATGCACGGCAGGATCGAGCGGTACCGCAGATAGATCAGCGCGAGCAGCAGCCCGACGAGGAACGAATAGCCGACGGCGATGGGCGTGCCGTGCACCAGCCCGAACAAAAGGGCCGAGAGGAACACGGCGGCGGCATCCCCAAACGTCGGGCAAAAGCGCGTCATCGCGATCCCGCGGAAGATGATCTCCTCGACGAGGGGCCCGATGAGGACGACCGCGAAGAGCTCGATCGCGAGGTGCGACCCGTCAAGGCCGCTGTACAGCGTTTCGAACGACTCCAGCGCCTCCTCCGGAAGGGGGAGAACCGAGAGCGCGACCGATATGACGACGTTCACCGCGCTGCCGAAGAGGGCAAACTCCGCGAGACGGAGCGGATTGACGAAGTGGAGCGCGAACTCCCGGGCGGGGCTGCGTCGGCGCAGGCGGAAGATCAGGCAGATCACGAAGAGGGTCAGCAGGTTCGCGATCAGCATGATGATGGCCATGTTGTCGTACACCGCCTCGACGAGGTCCTGCATCATCTCCTGCACGGGGAAGTTCATGCCGTTCTGCGCCGCGGCCGCCGCCATCCCGTTCTGCATCATGAGGGAGGTGAGGTAGCCGGAGATCACGCAGGACTGACAGAGGAGCATGACGGCGATGAAGAGGATCACGGCGAAGAAGGCGCGCAGGGCAAGGCGGAAGCGCGACGGCCGGGCAGGATGGGAATACGGTCCCGCGGACGGGGGCACGTAGGCGTTCTGCGGGTTCTGCTCCGGCGGCTCCGGCGTCTTTTCCGGCTCCGGTTCGGCGTCGGTCAGGCGCGCGCCGCAGGCGTTGCAGAAGACGGCGTCGTCGCGGTTGTCGTGGCCGCATTTCGGGCATTTCATGTTCTTCTGATCCTCCTTGCCTGTCAGATCCCGGAGCCGTCCGGTTCGATCGTGTCGTCCTCGCGGAGAGGTTCGAGGCCGAGCCGCTCTTCGAGAAGGGCGATGTGCCGGCGCAGCTGCCGGATCTCGCTGTCGTACGGGTTCGGGATGTTCACCTGGTCGAGATCGGACGACGGGGTGTGCTTCGCGCCGGGCGTCTCGACCCGTTTTCCCGCCACGCGCACGACCTTGGCCGGGACCCCGACCGCCGTCGCGTTTTCCGGGACGTCCGCGAGCACGACCGCGCCGGCCGCGATACGGGAGCCCGATCCGACGGTGAAATTCCCGAGGAGCTTGGCGCCCGCGCCGACCATGACGTTGTCGCCGAGGGTGGGATGCCGCTTCCCGGTCTGTTTGCCGGTACCGCCGAGGGTCACGCCCTGATAGATGGTGCAGTTGTCGCCGACGACCGCGGTCTCGCC
>JAFYBI010000063.1 GCA_017540285.1 Clostridia bacterium
GTGCTGTTGTCCTTGTCGATGAGGTCCCACTTGTTGATGCAGATGATCGACGGCTTGCCCGCTTCGTGTGCGATGCCCGCGATCTTCTCGTCCTGCTCGGTGATGCCCTCGTTCGCGTCGATCATGATGAGGCAGACGTCCGCGCGGTCCACCGCCATCTTCGCCCGCAGCACGCTGATCTTCTCGACCCGGTCGTCCACGCGGGACTGCCGCCGGATGCCCGCCGTGTCGATGAAGTTGTACTTGCCGTGGTCGTTCTCGAAATAGGTGTCGATCGCGTCGCGCGTCGTGCCGGGCATGTCGGAAACGATGCACCGCTCGTCGCCGAGGATGCGGTTGACGAGGGAGGATTTTCCGGCGTTCGGCTTGCCGATGACCGCGACGGAGATCGTCTCGTCGTCCTCGGGCGTGCTCTCGAAATCCGGGAGGGCGTCGAGGACCGCGTCGAGAACGTCCCCGCTCCCGCTGCCGTGGAGGGAGGAGATCGCGATGGGATCGATGTCGAAGCCGAGCTCGTAAAACTCGTAGAAGGTCGGGTCCACGTCGCCGATCTTATCGGATTTGTTCACGACGGGGATGACGGGCTTGCCGCTCTTTTTCAGCATGAGCGCGATGTCCATGTCGTCCGCGACCAGTCCCGTGCGGATGTCGACCATGAAGAGGATAACGTCGGCGGTCTCGATGGCGATCTGAGCCTGCTCGCGCATCTTCTGGAGGATGACGGAATCGGTCTTCGGCTCGATGCCGCCCGTGTCGATGACCATCATCACCTTGCCGCGCCACTCGCATTCGCCGTAGATGCGGTCCCGGGTGACGCCGGGCGTGTCCTCGACGATGGCGCGCCGTTCGCCGATGAGTTTATTGAATAAGGTGCTCTTGCCGACGTTCGGGCGTCCGACAATCGCGATGACAGGTTTCATGAAATGGAAATCTCCTTTCGTGGAAGGGAAGGATGCAAATGGGCGTTCAGCACGGCATGCCGAGCAGGGCGTCACAGAGCGCCGCGCCGTCGGTGTCGACGAAGGCAACCGGCGTGCCGAGCGTTTCCGAGAGTTCTTCGGGCGTCATGCCGTCGAGGAAGAGGTCGCCCTCAGCGCGGAGCGTGGTCCGGGAGAGATAGAGCGTTTGACCGAGGGGCTTGTCCCGGAGACCTTCGGCGAGGTCGCGGCCCGTGAGCAGCCCCGTGACGGTCACCTGCCCGCCGAAGAAGTTGTTCTTCACGGCGTAGACGCGGACGTTCACGCCGGGGCAGGCCTTTCCGAGCTCGTCGGCGAGGGAGGCGATCACCGCGTACGCCGCTTCTCCCGTGGCGACGGATACTTCACGGCAAACCGACCGCTCGTCCTCATCCAGCATGGAGAGCGCGAGGCGGAATTCGTGTGCGAGCGAGGTCAGCATCCCGACGCCGTTGTCGATCTGCGTGTAGTCGCCGTAGAACGCGTTGTCCGGCAGGGGCGTGCCGCTCTTGACGTAGAACTCGTCCGAGGCAAAGAAGAGCCGGACGGGTCCGCCGTCCTCGCCGGTGTGCGTCTTGCCGAACTCGTCGTTGAACGCGTCGATCTGCCGGATGACGGCGGCGCATTCCTCCGGGGTGAAGGGTTCGAGGGGATAGAGCCCGTGCCGGTGCGCCGTGAGTCCGACGGGAACGACCGAGACGGAATCCATCGCGGGCCAGTAGGCCGAGAGGTCGCGCATCGAGCGGTCGAGCTCCGCCCCGTCGTTGAGTCCGCGGCACAAGACGATCTGTCCCCGGAGGGTGATCCCGGCATCCGCGAGGCGGCGGAGGTATCGTAAGACCTC
The DNA here is from genome assembly GCA_017540285.1 of Clostridia bacterium. Classification (GTDB taxonomy): domain Bacteria; phylum Bacillota; class Clostridia; order Oscillospirales; family CAG-272; genus UMGS1696. The sequence continues at coordinate 1,801 of JAFYBI010000063.1, forward strand.
GCCGGCGCGCTTGTTCTTCATCATTTTCACGCGCAGCGCGGGGTTGGTCGCGTGGACGGAGACGTTCACGGGGGAGATGTGCATCTCGATGATGCGATCGATGTCCTCGTCCTTCATGTTCGTGAGGGTGACGTAGTTGCCGTGCAGGAAGGAGAGGCGGCTGTCGTCGTCCTTGAAGTAGATCGTGTCGCGCATGCCGGGCGGGTTCTGATCGATGAAGCAGAAGAGGCAGCCGTTTTCGCAGCGGTGCTTTCTGTCCATGAGCGGCGTCCCGAATTCGAGGCCGATGTCGTCGTACTCGTTCTTTTTGATCGTCACTTCGACGATGTCCGGACCGCGGTGGAGCTTGAGCGTGACGCGGCTCTCCGCGAGGCGGAACCGGTAGTCGAGAACGTCGCGGATCGGGTGCCCGTTGATTTCCAGGAGCCAGTCGCCCTCGACGACGCCCGCGCGCGCGGCACGGGAATGGGGAAGAACCCCGGTGATCTCGGGCATGCAGACTCCTTTCCGCGCCGGACGGTTTTCTTCGCCGGCGAAATCAAAAATACCCTATTATAGCAGGATATATTATACACTTTTTTCCTCCCGAGGTCAACAGCGTGGGGCGAAAAAGGCGCAAATTGTTCGCGCTGTTCCCGGAAAAAGACAAATCCCCGCCCGGTTTTGCCCGAACGGGGGAGAAAAAACGGATTCAGTCCGCGTAGACCGACGTGATCCCGAGGTATTCTTCGAGCGTGAGGCCGCTGTCCTTCACCTTCTGCGCGGTCTCCGTGCCGAGATACCGGATGTGCCACGGCTCGTAGCGGTAGCCCGTGACGGCCTCCTTGCCCTCGGGATAGCGCAGGATGAAGCCGTATTCCGCGCAGTGAGCGGCAAGCCAGATGCCCTCCGGGGTGTACGCGAAGTCGTAGTCGAGGCTGTTCACGTCGACGGCGAGGCCCGTCTGATGCTCGGAGTGGCCCGGGCGCGCGGAATACCGGTCCGCCTCGGCATAACCGTCCCGCGCGGCGTAGCGTTCGTAGAGGCCCGCCTGATAGTCGTACGAGCGGTACGTCGAGATCGGATAGATCGACAGTCCGTCCGCCGCGGCGCCTGCCGAGAGAGCGTCGAGCGCTGCCTGGCATTCCGCCGTGAGTCCGCCGGGCGCGTAATCCGCGGGGAGGGAATAGGTCTTGTTCGCGATGAGGATGCCGTCGACGTAGGTGACGCCGCCGATCGTCTCGATCCGGTGTTCGGGCGCGGTCATCGTGAAGCGGATGCGCTTTTCCGGCTCCATCATCCGGGAGAGGATCGCCGTGACCTCGCACCGCCGGATGCTGCTGTACGGCGCACAGGCGTGGTCGTCTCCCGTTCCCTGGACGATCCCGGCGCGGTAGAGCTTGCAGATCGCGGAGACCGTCGACGCGGAAAGCCCGCCGAGGTCGGGGATCGCGCCGTCCGGGATCTCGTTGATCGGGGCGAGGTCCTCGTCCGGGAGCGCCGCGGCGAAGATCTCCATGTAGCCTGCCCGCGTCGCCGACTGATTCCACGGATAATCCGCGGCGATGATCCCGTAAGCCTTGCAGTAGTTTACATACGGCTCATACCACACGCCCGCGTCCTTTCGGGACGTGAACGAGACGCCGTCGTAAAGCTGGCGCATGCACGCCGCGAGCTTGACGGCCTCCGCGTAGGTCAGGGGATCGTCCGGGGCGAAGCGGGTTTCCGATTTGCCGTTGATGAGACCGGAATGATAAGCGTAGAGAAGATCGGCGTAATACCACGCGTCGGTCGGGGTGTCGTCAAAGATCGGGAAGGAGGGCGGTCCGTCCGGTCCGTCTGCCGAGGCGAAGGGGACGGCGGCAAGCGAGAGGATGACGGTGAGAAAAAGGGTGACACAGCGTTTCATGGTTCGCTCCGTTTGGGTGAGATCGGGATTGGGATCGTATGCACGAGGCGGCGCGGGGTCATTCCCACGTCTTCCAGACCTCGGGGGCATAGCCGACCGTGGCCTGCTTCCCGTTGCGCACGACGGGGAGGCGCAGGACCTCTTGATTCTCGAAGGCCTTGTCTGCGCGGTCGCGCTCGCCGAGGAATTTCACGAGGGCATAGAGTTCCCGGTCGCGGCAGTTCTCGTCGAGGAGGGCATCGAGGGAGCCGACGGACTTGAGGACCGCGTCGAATTCTCCGCGCGAGAGGCCCTTTTCCCGCATGTCGACGGACTGGAACCGGATGCCGCGCTCCTTGAACCAGCGTTCGGTCTTCCGCGTGTCCGCGCTCTTTTTCGTTCCGAAGATCTGGATGTTCATGGCCGCCTCCCGCGGGACGTTGTATGCGGATAGTGTACATCAAATCAAGCGAAAAGTCAAGTGCGCGGGTGAACTCTTGTGCAGATTTGCCCGAAAACCGGGAAAAATCCCCCATCCCCATTGCAAAACAGACAAAACTGTGCTATGATAAGGGGGAACGAACGATCCGAAGCCACAGGATTTGAAAAGGAGGACTCCCATGAAAAAGACCGTATCCCTCATCCTCGCAGCCCTTCTGCTTCTCCCGCTCTTCGCAGCATGCTCGGAGACGACCCAGAAGGATCCCTCCGGAGGGCTCGATCCCGCCGTCACGTCCGGTGATGTCGCGGCGGAAGCTGCCCCGGACGCGCCCGAAACCAAGCTGAAGGACGATCTCCCGGGCGATCTCGCCTTCGGAGGCGCGGATATGCGCGTCGCGCACATGTCAAGCGAAAAGAAGACGCAGGAGATCTACGTCGAAGAGGACACCGGCGACGCCCTCGATTCCGCCATCTATGCCCGCAACATCAAGGTGGAGGACCGCCTCGGCCTCACGATCGTCTCCGTTCCCGCGGACGACACGCAGGCGCTCCTGAGGCGCACCGCGCAGGCCGGCTCCGACGACTTCGATCTCTGCGCCGCCTATCAGTACTACGCGATGGGCATGGCGACGGAGGGCATCCTCCGCAACTGGAACGAGATCAAGTACGTCGACACCTCGAAGCCGTGGTGGGCCGCGCAGTTCACGGAAGCGTGCACCATCGGCGGCGAACGCCTGTACTTCATCACCGGCGACGCGGCACTCTCCATGCTCCGCAACATGGCGACGATGTACGTGAACAACACGATCTACACGCAGTATTTCGGCGCGGTCTCCGACCTCTATTCCATCGTGCTCGAGGGCGGCTGGACCTTCGATAAGATGTCCCAGTACTGCGAGGACGTCTATACCGACGTCAACGGCGACGGAAAGACCGACGGCGGCGACGTCTACGGCTACGGCACGACGACCTTGTCCATGCTCGACTACTCCGTGGCGGGCGCGGGCCTGCGCTGGTGCGAATACGACGCCGACGGCTACCCCTACGTGACGATCAACAACGAGCGCACGGTCAACTTCGTCGAGAAGCTCTACCGCCTGCTCTATGAGAACATCGGCTCCTACATCGCGGCGCCTTCCGTGGAGGGCGAGGACGACCTCATCAACAAGTTCAAGTCCGACACCCTGATGTTCCTCCCGTTCCGCGCGGACGTCTCCGAGAAGCTGCGCGACATGGAATCCGACTACGCGATCGTCCCGCTGCCGAAATACGACGAGGCGCAGGCACAGTACAGCACGGGCGTGCACGACTCCGTGTCCGTGTTCTGCGTGCCGATCACCAATCTCGAGCGCGCGGATATGACCGGCGCCTTCATGGAGGCCTTCGCGTCCCAGAGCTACCGCGACGTGACCGACGTGTACTTCGAGACCCTCCTGAAAGAGAAATTCGCCCGCGACGCGGTGACGGCGGAGATCTTCGACATCATCAAGAGCGGCGTGTATTTCGACTTCGCGCTGCTGCACTCCAGCTCCCTCAGCAACATCGGCTGGATGGTGCGCGACGTCATTTCGGCAAAGAGCTCCGACTTCGCTTCCGCGTATGCGAAGAAGGAAAAGGTCATCAACAAAATGCTCGGCAAACTGATCGACGCATACAAGCAGGTCGGCTGATTATGAAGAAAAACAAGATCATCGTCGCGGGGAACATCCTCGTCGACCACCTCTATCCCATCGCGGGCTGGCCCGACCGCGGTCAGCTCACCACCATCCTCGACGGCATCGGACGGTCCGTCGGCGGCGCGGTCTGCAACGTCGGCATCGACCTCAAGCGCCTCATGCCGGACACGGAGGTCGCCGCGCTCGGACTTGTCGGAGACGATGAGGGCGGGGATTTCGCCCTCTCGGAGATGGCCGGGGAAGGCGTCGACGTTTCGCTCGTCGGGCGGGAGGGCGTCACGTCCTTCACCGCTGTCATGAGCGACACCGTCAGCCACGAGCGCACCTTCTTCCAGTATCGCGGCGCGAACGCCCTGTTCTCCGAGGATTCCTTCTCGTGGGACGCGATCGACTGCGACATCCTCCACGTCGCCTACATCCTCCTCCTCGACGCGCTCGACGCGGAGGACGCGGAATACGGCACGAAGCTCGCGCGGCTGCTGTGTCACGCGAAGGAGCGCGGCATCCGCACGTCGGTGGACGTCGTGAGCGAGACCGGGGAGCGGTTCTGCCGCATCGTCCCGCCCGCGCTGCGCTATACGGATTACTGCGTCGTCAACGAGATTGAGGCGGGCCGGACCACCGGGATCGAGCTCCGCGCACCGGACGGCTCCCTCCGCACGGAGAACATCGGGCCGTGTCTCCGGAAGCTCTTCGAACTCGGCGTCGGGGAGTGGGCGGTGATCCACTGTCCCGAGGGCGGCTTCGGCATGGACTCCGCGGGCAGCTTCGCCTCCTACGGGCAGATCCCGACGCCGGAGGGCTTCATCCGCGGCAAGGTCGGCGCAGGGGACGCGTTCTGCGCGGGCGTGCTCACGGCGGCGCACCGGGGCATGACGCTCGCGGAGGCCCTGAGGCTCGGCAACGCGGCGGCGACGGTTTCGCTGGGCGCGCCCGGGGCGACGGAGGCCATGCGCACGGCGGAGGAATGCCTCGCGATCACCGACGGCTTCGGGGAGCCCGTCACCTTGGCGATCCCCGGGGAGGCGGCGGTATGAAGCGGGCCGTCATCGTCGGCGCGGGAAACATCGGCCGCGGCTTCATCGGGCAGCTCTTCTCGGAGGCGGGATGGGAGGTCTGCTATCTCGACGTCGTCTCCGCCGTTGTGGACGCGCTGAACGGGGCGGGGGCCTATCCCCTCGAGATCGTCTCGAACCGCGGATGCGAGCGCAGAACGATCGCGCCGGTCTCGGCGGTCAACGGAAACGATCGCGGGGCGGCGGCAAGAGCGACGGCGGACGCGGACGTCTGCGTGACCTGCGTCGGCGCGAAGGCGATCCCGTACATCATCCCGAATTTCGCAGCCGGCGTGAAGCTGCGGCATGCCGAAGGCCGCGGACCGCTCAATCTCCTGATCTGCGAGAACCTCATGGACGCGGACCGGTACATCGATTCGCTTCTTTCGGACGTCCTCACTCCTGCGGAGCGCGCGGACGTCGGGCTCGTCGAGACCTCGGTCGGGCGCATGGTGCCGCTGCCGGACAAGTCGCTCCTCGAAAAGGAACCGCTGCTCGTGCGGGCGGAGCGGTACGGCGTGCTCCCGTTCGACGCCGACGCGTGGAAGGGACCGCTCCCCGACGTGCCGGGACTCGTTCCGATCTCGCCCTTCCGGTTCGTCATCGAGCGCAAGCTGTATCTGCACAACATGGGGCATGCCCTCTGCGCCTACCTCGGCACGCTCGCCGGGCACGCGCTCATCGCGGACGCCGTCGCCGATCCCCCGATCCGGCTGGCGGTGCGGGAGGCTATGACCATGTCCGCCCGCGCGCTCGCAAAGCGGTACGGAAAGGACCTCGACGCCCTCCTAGCCCATGCGGAAGACCTGATCCGGCGGTTCGGCAACCGTGCGCTCGGCGACACCGCGGCGAGAGTCGGGGCCGACATCCCGCGCAAGCTGGCGAAATCGGACCGGCTGACCGGCGCGGCATTGACGGCTGAGGAGGCCGGGATCCGTCCGGTGTGGTTCTCCCTCGGCGCGGCGGCGGCTCTCGCGGTGCGCGCGCAAAGCGGCGATCCCGGGGACGGCATGCCGACCGATCCGGCGGAGGCGTTCGGCGCGCTCACCGGGGTGGGGGACGGGCCGTATCGGGACGACGCGCTCGCGTTTTATGCGATCCTCACGGAAGAGGCGCCGTTCGCGGACCGGATGAAGAAGGTCTTCGCCCTCGCCGACGACATCCTCACCGATGCGTGCGGGGAGATCCTGTGACGGCGGAATATCACAAAGAAGGGACTGCTCCTGGGAGGGCAATCCCTTCTTTTTCTATCAACAAAACCGACGGAACAAGGAGGCGGGACAGATTCGGGATGGTCTCTTCCGGCTTGCCGGGCGAGGCGGTCACTTCCGATTTTCCCGCAGAAACGCGAGCGATTCTTCCGCGACCTTCGCACCGTCCTCCGGGCCGAAGCCGTGACCCGCGCCTTCGACGGTGACGAGGCGCGCCGCGGGGAAGGTCTTCGCCGCCCGCTCGGAGTACGCGATCGGCACGAGGGTGTCCGCCGTCCCGTGGAAGAGCAGGACGGGGCCGGGATATTCCCGGATCACGTCGTAGATGTCGAAGGAGAGGGCGTCCCGGTGGTAGACGGCGCCAAGGGGCATCCCCATGACCTCCATACGCTCGGGGATGTTTGCCGGGTCCGGCACGCGCCGCCTCGTGTCGTCCTGCAGGACGTAGGCAGGGAAGAGCGCGATGAGTCCGCGGACGACATCGGGCCGTTTTCCCGCGGCATACGAGCAGACGAACCCGCCCTGGCTCGCGCCGAAGAGGAAGAGATTGTCCCCGTCGATCCCGGGCATCGCGCGGAGCCCGTCCATCACGGTGAAGAGGTCGTCGGCCTCCGTGAGGACGGACATCTCGTCGGAATGCCCGTCGCTCCGGCTGCCCCATCCGCCGCCCGCAAAGTCGAAGGCGTACGCCGCGAAGCCGTTTTCCGCGAAGTATTGCGCGAAGCCCATGTTGTGCGTGTGATTTCCGCCGTAGCCGTGGCAGAGGATCACCGCCGGATGCAGACCGCCGTCAGCGGGCGTCACCAGCTCGCCGAAGAGGCGTTTGCCGTCCCGCGTGAAGACGAGTTCCCGGGTGTCGGTCAGGTTCTCCATGGCTCTCCTCCGTTTTTTCCCGTCCGCGGTCCGACGTCCGAGGTGTCGATCGGCGTGAAGCCGAGAGTGGGCGCCGGGGACTCCGGCTTCAGGGTAAAGTTGTGGTTGTAGGGATCCTCGAAGAGCGGGTCGGCGGAGATCGATTCGTACTCCATGCCCGCCGCCTGGAAGTCCGCGAGGGTCAGCTGCTCGTCGCCGAACCGGCGCAGCACCTCTTCGTCCCGTTCGCGCGTGCAGTCCGTGAGGATGTTGCGCTTGGCCGAGACGGTGTGCCCGGCGATCTGCTCCCGGCTGATCTCGTAGAGCGGGACGCGGTCGGCGAAGAGGATGTTGTTCTCGAAGAGGATCGAGAGGTGGGGCTCGGTGCGGCTGACGCGGATCTCCTGCTGACCGGCGAAGGCGAAGACGTTGTTGCGCACGGTGTTCATCGAGCCGTAGTGCTGATGATAGGAGTTGTCGGAGCACTCGTAGCAGATGTTGTTCTCGAGCGTAATGAAGGACGAGCCCTCGTCGGTGTAGAGCGCCCAGCCGCCGTAGTTCTTCGATTTCACGTGGTGGATCACGTTCCCCGAGACGACCGTCCCGGGCTGCGCGCCGAGGAGATAGACGCCGCCCATGTCGGACAGCATGCCGTCGCCGAGGTGATGGATGTGGTTCTTTTCGATCCGGTTGTCCCGCGAGATGCTCGGGGCGTATCCCCAGACCCATCCGGCGGAGATCCCGGTGTAATAGAGGTATCCGATCTCGTTGTGCGAGACGCTGTTCTCATAGGTGTGGATGAGCAGCACGCCGCACGCCGCGAAGTACCGCCGCCCGCAGGAGAGGATCGTGCAGTCCTCGACCGCGTTGCCGTACGTGTGCGTTGCTTCCGGGGAGCCCGCCGCGCCGCCGATGATCTTGACGCCGCCCGCGCCGCCGTCCCGCATGAGGGTGCGGAGGATGCGGATGCCGTGGCAGCCCGTGCCGATGACGAAGCCGTGGACGCCGTAGTTCTCGAGCGCGCAGTCCTCGACCGAGCAGTTGGCCGCGTACCGGAACGACACCGATCCGTCGGCCTGCGCGACTGCCTGCGCGTCGGAGGCGAACTTCACGGGCTCTCCCTCGCCGGACGCGCCGTGCCCGACGGAGCCGTATTCGCCGCGGGTCACGCCCATTCTGAGGCTGCGGAAGCGGATGTTCTTCACGGGATCCTCCGCCGTCCCTTCGATCTCGAAGAGCTTCGCGATCCGCGGGATGAACGCCTCGATCGTCTCGGGCGTGATCGACTCGTCGCGCGGGACGTAGTAGATCCGCCCGCCGTCCGCGTACCACTCGTCGGGATGCCCGAAGGTCTCCGCCACGTTTTCGAGGCAGTATTCGAGCCCGGACGCCGTGCCCTTGCCGCCGTCGATGTTGAAGCGCGAGGGGTAGAGGAAGGTCACGCGGCGCGTTTCGGGATCGTAGCGCTCGATCGGGGTGTGCTCGTCGATCCAGTAGTGGCAGAAGCTGATCTGCACGCGGCCGATGTTCCGGAAGTCCCGGATGTCCCCTTCCCGCGCGATGAACCACTTCGAGGAGGAGAAGAGCTGGCCTTCGTGGTTCTCGACGTCCTCGGGATAGAGCCAGCCCTCCTCGGGATAGCGGGTGAGCTTCGCGCGCGTGCCGTTCACGTAGAAGTCGGTGAAGTCCGCCTCGCCGGGCAGGGGAGCGGAGAGGCATTTCGCGCCGTTGTAGGTGTCCCACGCCCAGCCATCGACCTTCACGCCGCCGATGACGCGCACGTCCGCGCCTGGCTCCGGCTCCACGGTGACGCGCGTCACGGACGGGCCGATCTTCACGGTGCGGGGGAGCGTGTGGATGCCGGCCAGGAGCCGCACGGTGATCGGCTGTCCGACGCCCGTGCGCCGCAGTCCGGCGATCATCGAAAAGGCCGCTTCGAGGGAGGGGAGGGGTGCGCCGGCGGACGACGGGGTCCGTTCCGTGCCGCTCAGAGCGTTTCCGCCGTTCGGGGAGACAAAGAGCGTGGTGATTTCGTTGTAAGCGATCATGATGTCCTCCTGAGAAAAAGGGGACGGGAATTGCTCCCGTCCCCGGTTGATCCGTCAGCCGTTGATCTGTGCGTAAACGGCGGAATTGTACGTGATCCCGTCGGTATAAGACTTGACCATCTCGTCGTAATCCGCGTTCTTCAGGGCGGATTCCACGGCGTTCTGCCAGGCAGCCTTGTCCCCTTCGCCGACGTAGTACATCAGGTGCCAGCCGGTGGACGCGGCTTCGATCAGACCGTGATCGCCGGGCTTGCGGCTCTCGTCGAAGAGCCAGTCGTTGAACTCGGTGACCATGTCGCCGTACGCGACGTTCTCATAGAGACCGCCGTTCTCGACGGAACCCGGATCCTCGGAATACACGGGGACCATCTCGATGAACTTCTCTTCGGTGAAGCCTGCCGCTTCCCATTCGGCATAGGCGGCGTCGGCGGCGGAGGAGTCCTCGTGGTTGTCGTGCTGGAAGAGGATGTGGCGGATGTCGCGGGTCTTCTGCTCGTCGCGGTACGGTTCCTTGGTGAGGAGGTAGACCGTGTAGGTCGTCGCGCCTTCTTCGCCGTCGATCTTGCTCTCGCCGGCCTTCGCGGAGAACGCCCAGTCGGAGACCGAGGGGATCGAGGAGGCGAGGACGTGGCGGTGGTAAGCGTTTGCCACGGCCGCTTCGACGGAGTCCTCGGTGGTGCCTTCCTTCGCGGCGAGCGCGCGGAGCGCATCCTCAAATGCGGACGCCGTAGTCGCGGCGGCGAGGGTCTCGGCGGCCTCGTACGCCTTCGCGGAGTTCTCGGCGGAGGTGGAGGTCGGGTTCTCGTTCTCGTCGTATTCCGCGAAGTCCGTGGCATAGAGCGTGTAGGAATAGTAGTCCACGCCCTCGAAGGTCGACGCGTTCTCGCTGTAATACGCCTCGATCTCGTCGTCGGTGTAGGAGAGGGAGTCCATGTAGGTGTTGTAGTACTTCTGGGCGAGGGCGTTGAGCTCCATGCACTTCTTCACGTCGCCGACGCTCACCGGATTGGACATCGTCATGAGCAGGTAGGTTTTCGTGTTGTAGCCGTAGGCCTTGGCA
>JAFYBI010000064.1 GCA_017540285.1 Clostridia bacterium
ATCCGCGTGGGTGGGGGTGGGGGAGCAGACGAGCACCGCGTCGATCTCCGGGTCGTTTATGATGTCCGTATAGTCGGCGGACACCTTCGGGCTGCCGAACCGCGCCGCCAGCTTCTTCGCGTTTTCCTCGATGACGTCCGTGACCATGACGACGTCCGCTTCGGGGATGTGGTAGGTGATGGATTCGGCGTGCACGCTGCCGATGCGGCCCGCGCCGACGATGCCGATTTTCAGCTTGTTCATATCGATTCTCCTTGACTGTTTCTGTTCGATCAAACGATGCTCTGCGGGATCAGAGCGAGCCGTCCCACGTGGAGACGTGTTCCTTCTTCATCTCTTCCTCGTCGAACCAGCGCACGGTGACGTTCTTCGATTCGGTGTAGAACCGGAACGCGTCCTTGCCGTGGCAGTGCAGGTCGCCGAAGAAGGACTGCTTGTGGCCGGAGAACGGGAAGACCCCGATCGGGACCGGGATGCCGACGTTCACGCCCACCATGCCGCCGTCCGTCCGACGCGCGAACTCGCGGGCGTAATAGCCGCTCTGGGTGAAGATGACGGAGCCGTTCGCGAAGGGGTTGCGGTTCATGAGGGCGAGCCCTTCCTCGAAGTCCTTCACGCGCTTGATGCAGAGTACGGGGCCGAAGACTTCGCGGGTGCCGATGGTCATCTCCTCGGTGACATGGTCGAAGATGGTGTGGCCGATGTAATAGCCGTCCTCGAAGCCCTCCACCCGGACATCCCTTCCGTCGAGGACGAGCTCGGCGCCTTCTTCGATGCCCTTTTCGATCCAGTCGAGGACGAACTTCTGATGGGACTTCGAGCCGACGGGCCCGAGCTTGGACGTCTTGTCGTACGCCGGGCCGACCTTCTGCTCGCGGCACAGGCGCACGATCTCGGCGACGAGCTGATCCGCGATGGCCTCCTCCGCCACGACGACGGGCAGGGCCATGCAGCGTTCGCCCGCGCATCCGAACGCGGAGTTCATGATGCCGGCCGCCGTCCGGGTGATCGGCGCGTCGCTGAGGATGAGGGCGTGGTTCTTCGCCTCACAGAGGCACTGGACCCGCTTGCCGTTCGCCGCCGCGGTCGCGTAAACGTGCCGGCCGACGGAGGTCGATCCGACGAAGGTGACGCCGCGGACGTCCTCGTGCGTGAGGAAGAGCTCGGCCTCATTGCGGGAGCAGGGCACGACGTTGAAGATGCCGTCCGGGATGCCCGCTTCCCGGTAGAGCTCGGCAAAGCGCAGGGACGTCATCGGGGTGGTGGAGGCCGGCTTCAAAACGAACGCGTTGCCGCAGACGATGCAGAGCGGGGCCATCCAGCCGACGGGGATCATCGCGGGGAAGTTCCACGGCGCGATCCCGGCGAAGACGCCGATCGGCTCGCGGTACAGCGTGGTGTCGTACCCGGTCGAGGTGTTCATCAGGCTCTCGCCCATGAGCAGCGACGGCGCGGAGCACGCGAGCTCGGTCATCTCGAGGGCCTTGCCGACGTCGCCCGCCGCCTCGCTCCAGCACTTGCCGTTCTCGGTCGCGCAGAGGAGGGTCAGCTCGTCCATGTGCTCCTCGATGAGGCCTCTCAGCTTCATCATGATCGACGCGCGCTTGCGGACCGGGGTGTCGCGCCATGCCGGATAAGCGGCCTTGGCAGCGGCGATGGCGGCTTCGACCTCCTCGCGGGTGCAGCACGGGACCTTGGCGATCTCATGCCCGGTCGAGGGGTCATAGATGGTGTTGAACTTCTCAGACTTGCTTTCGATGAACTGCCCGCCGATGAAGGGCTTCATCACTTTGATTTCATTCATGGGAGTGTTCTCCTTGATAAAATAGTCGGATTCATTCGCCGAGCGGGCTCACGACGCCGCCGCATTCGGCTTTCTTTTCGCGGATGAACGCGGCGAGGCTCTCTTCCGTGGGCATGTCGCGGCTGCACGCGTGGCTGGCGACCAGCATCGCGGCGGACGCGCTTCCCTGCTCCAGCGCATCGGGGAGGGAGTCGCCGCGCATCAGGGCGTGCAGGAACGCGCTCGCGTAGCCGTCGCCGCCGCCGAAGCCCTTGAGGGCGCTGACCGGGAACGGCCGCACGCGGTAATTCCCCTCGCGGCTGTACGCGGAGGAGCCCTCCTTGCCGTGCTTGATGACGGCGACGGAGGCGCGCTTCGAGAGCCAGTAGTCCGCGGAGGAGGCGTCCGTGCCGTCGAGGCCGATCAGGCGCTCCATGCGGTCGAACTCCTCGCGGCTGCCGAGAATGATGTCGGCCTTTTCCGCGACGAGGGAGGTGTAGACGGCGATCTCGTCGTCGCTCTTCCACGTGTAGGCGCGGTAATCGGCGTCGAAGACCACGGGGACCTTGTTTTTCAGCGCGAAGGCCAGGGCCTTGAAGGACGCCTCGCGGGTCGGGGAGGTGCAGAGCGCGGTCCCGGAGATGAGCAGGCAGGCCGACGACGCGATGTATTCTTCGTCGACGTCGTCCGTACACAGCTGAAGGTCCGCCACGCCCTCGCGGTACATGAGGATCGAGGACTGGGTGGGCGAGAGCATTTCGGTGAAGGTCAGGCCGAGGTTCTCGCCGTTCGTGCAGCGGAAGATGTGGGAGGTGTCGATGCCCTCGTTTCGGAAGTAATCGGTGACGAACGTGCCGAACTGGTCGTCGGACACGCGCCCGAGGAACCCGACCCGGCTGCCCAGACGCGCCATGCCGACGGCGATGTTCGCGGGGGATCCGCCGAGATACTTGTTGAAGTTGGCACTCTCGTTCAGGGGGCGGTTGTAGTCGGTGGGGTTGAAGTCGATGGCGACGCGCCCCACGGGGATGATGTGGAGCGGTTTTGTGAGATCAAAGGCGATCATGGTCAGGCCCTCCCTTCGCCGCCGAAGAGGCGGATGTACCGCGTCACCACCGCGCAGACGGCGTCGGATGAGCGGCGTATGTTCTTGAAAATATCGGTGCCCTCGCACGCCCCGGCCTGCGCCATGAAGATGTCGGTCGCGATGTTGACCTTGCGCATGCCGAGCGCGATGAGCTTTCGGAACTGTTCGTCGCTCAGGCCGCTCCCGCCGTGGAGGACCGGGGATGCGTGCAGTCTGCCGTGGAGCTGTTCGAGGACGTCGTAGCGCAGCTTCGGCGCGGCGGCGTAGAGCCCGTGGGCGTTGCCGATGCCGACGGCCAGCGCGTCGATGCCGAGCCCGTCCATTCTGACGCAGTCGTCGATCGAGGCGATCTTTTCCTCCGCCTCGCCGCCCTCCTCGCTCTTGCCGACGCGGCCGACCTCCGCCTCCACCGCCGCGCCGGACGCCTTCGCGAGCTTCACGACCTCGGCGGTCAGGCTCAGGTTGTCGCCGATCGGCAGATCGGAGCCGTCGCACATCACGGACGTGAAGCCGAGCTCGAGCGCCTCGCGGACACAGCCGAGCGTCTTGCCGTGGTCGAGATGGACCGCGACGGGCACGGACGCATGACGCGCCGCGGCGAGCATCATGGGCGCGATCAGGTACAGGGGGGAATGGGGCAGACGCGATTCGGCGATCTGCATGATGATGGGCGCGCGGCACGCCTCGGCAGCCGCAAGCACCCCGCGGATGCACTCCATATTGGCGACGCTGAACGCGCCGACGGCATATCCGCCGGCCTCCGCGTCCCGGAGCAGATCCCGCATATTCGAGAGGGACAAGAGTCTCACCCGCCTTTTCTGAAATGGATTGAAGTCATGTCGGTGACGGCGCCGGAACCCGGTTCCCGGATTTTGGCCGTACTGAGACAGTATACCATAAACCGAGCGTTTTTTCAAGGTCCCCCGCGGAAATTGGCGGAGGAATTTGAGCGTCAAAAACCGGCCCCGATCGTGAAAACCGGGGCCGGTCCCATTGCCGGATCAATCGCCGAAATTGAGCTTTTCCGTCATCTTCTCCATCTTCTTGTTCCACGTCTTCGTCAGCTTCTGGACCTGAGACGCGTAGTTGGTGTTGTTGTTCCAGATGAAGTCGCCGATGACGCCGTTCGAGAACCCGGAGAAGAGGTCGCTCGAGAAGATCTTGCCGAGGTCGAACACCGCGTTCTGGCGGATCATGTCGAAAATCGTGGTCTGCCGCGCGCTGTCGTCATAGTTGTACTTGGCCTTGTACGCCTGCTCGAACACCACCGGAGACACCTGGCGGTACCCCTCGGAGGCGAGGCATTCGAACACCGCGGACGCGCGCTCGTTCGACTCGATGACGAGCGGGATCGCGAAGAGCGTGACGGCGTTGGTGACGGAGGCGTGGTAGGTGTCCTCCCCTTCGTCGACCTTGGGCTGCGGGATGAAGCCGTAGTTGATGTCCGAATTGCGGAGTCCGCCTTCGGAGACGTGGCCGAGCGGGTAGATGTAGAAGAGGGAGCGGCCCGTATCGAAGATCGTGGGGTCGTCGCCGATGCTGTTCTTGAACGCCGCCTCTTCGGAGAAGACGCCGAGGTATTTCTCGAGGATCGTGAGCGTCCGCTCGCTGTAAATATCCTCGGAGAGGACGGGCGTGTCGTCCGCATCGTGCTCGATGAAGTGCGAGCCCGTGCCGTAATACAGGGTCTGCATCTGGTCGTTCGCGCACATGACGCCGTACTGGTCGCCCTGGCCCGCCTTGCCGTCGCCGTCGAGGTCCACGTAGAGGTCGCGGATGACCTCGTGCATCTTGTCGATCGTCCAGACGCCCTCGAGCACCATGTCGTAGGGATCCTCGATGTTGTAATCGGCTACGAGCTTCTGGTTGAAGAAGACGCCGGACATGCGGGCGAGCGCGTTGTAGGAGAGGTCGCCCGCCGTGAAGTAGACGTAGTTCTTGTGCAGGGTCCCGGCCTTGGTCGCAGACTTGTAGTACCACGGCATCGAGAGATCGACCCGCTCGGCATCGCAGAGGTTCATGAGGAGCGCGTCGGTCGCGCAGGACGCGATGCGCATGCCGTAGCACGCCACGATGTCGAAGGTGCCGTCGCCGGACGCGTTCTGGTTCTGGACGGCGTTCTTCAGCGTGGATCCGTAGGCCGCGTCGTTGCGGGGATACTGATCCCACGCGAGCGTGACGTTCAGTCTCTCCTCGACCGTGAGGTTGCGGTTATACACGGCGGACACCACGATCTCGCCCGTGTCCTCCTCGACGAAGAATTCGCCCGGGTCCCAGGATTCCCAGCAGAAGATGCGGGAGGTCGCGCCGCCGAGGTCGACGCCGTCGAGGGCGTCCGGGACGTAGATCTCCTCCGGGGCGTCGGTCTCCGGATTCTGTGCGTCGGCTGCCGTCGGGGTGTCGGTGACGGCGTCCGGTTGCTTGCCGTCTTCTCCCGCGGGGTTGTCGGAGCAGGCCGAGGCGGCCAGCACGAGCAGCACAGCCAGCAGAAGGGCGGTGATTCTCTTCACGGCTTTCATGGCAATGTCCTTTCTGAATTCCATCCTCCATCCTTCCGGATGGGTCGTTTGTTCCCTGCCTGTATTATAAACGAATCCGGCGGCGATGTCAACACCCCGCGGGAGAGAAAATCCGCCGATCCGTGCCTGAAATCTTCCTCCGGCGGTTGACGGCGGGCACAGGATGTGTTATACTGTATCGGGTCCCGCAAAAACCAGCCGGAAATACCCCGATCCGGGGAAAAAGCACAGGAGGTATCTCATGATCCGAACCGAAACCGTTTCTCTCACGGTCATCCCCGCCAACGCGTACAGACAGAAGCTCCCTGCCGGAGGAGCGGGGATCGTCATCCTGCGCAGCGATTCGCCGCAGCCGGGCATCGCGTCCCTCAGCAAGACCTCCGGCGAACCGATCCTCACCGCCAACACGCCCGAGGATTTCTTCCCGAAGAAGGCGTTCCGCGAAGCCATCGCGCTGACCGCCGGAATGCCCTATAAGAAGCGCGGCGCGCCGGAGCTGCCCGGATTCCCCGCCGAGATCCCCGCTGCCGGTGAGGAAGAAGCCGTCTATGAGGCCGTTGTCGAC
Organism: Clostridia bacterium; assembly: GCA_017540285.1. Classification (GTDB taxonomy): domain Bacteria; phylum Bacillota; class Clostridia; order Oscillospirales; family CAG-272; genus UMGS1696. The sequence continues at coordinate 5,955 of JAFYBI010000064.1, forward strand.
GGCGCGGACTACCAGAAGATCGTCGACGCCTATACGGACAAGGACGGAAAGCTCTCCTACGCGCTCCTCAACAAGGAGCTCATCCGGTTCGCCCACCGCAGCAGCGTCGTGCGCGACATGAACGCGAAGAAGGCGCCCTACGAGAAGATCCGCCTCTACGTCGCCGGGGCGAGATTCCGGACCGTCACCGGGAACCGGAACCTTTCGGACGATCAGGTCGGAAAGATCGCCGAACTGCTCGACGGCGTGAGCCCGAAGGGCGTGTTCCGCGAGCTGAACGAAGAACTGCGGAAGATGCGGAGGAAATGATCCCCGCGCCGGGCGGCCGTTTGCAAGCTGCCCGGCTTTTTCTTCCCGCCGCAGAACTCACAATTTTTTTGTTTTCACCATTGCATTGTGACGTTTCTTGTTGTATAATAGAGTATGAACCGTTTTTTCCGTGCGGAGAGCCCGTCTCCCTCGCGCGTTTACGATAGATCTCCTGAGAAAGGTACCAATTCGCATGAGCAAGGACATCGGGATCGACCTCGGCACGTCCACGGTGCTTGTCTACGTCAAGGGCAAGGGCATCGTGCTGAAAGAACCGTCCGTTGTCGCGATCGACAAGAATACCGACGAGCTCCTCACCATCGGCAGGGAGGCGCAGCAGATGCTGGGACGCACCCCCGGCAATATCGTCGCGCTCCGGCCGCTGCGGGACGGCGTCATCAGCCAGTACGACCTCACCCTGCGGATGCTCCAGTATTTCATCAAGAAAGCCTGCGGGACTTCCCTGTTCAAGCCCCGTCTCATCATATGCGTTCCCTCCGGCATCACCGAGGTGGAGCAGCGCGCCGTCCATGACGCGGCGATCCAGGCAGGCGCGCGGCGCGTCTTCCTGATCGAGGAGCCCGTCGCGGCGGCCCTCGGAGCCGGTCTCGACATCTCCGGCCCGGTCGGCCACATGGTCGTCGACATCGGCGGCGGAACCACGGACATCGCGGTCCTCTCCCTCGACGGCGTCGTCGTCTCCGAGAGCATCAAGGTCGCGGGCGACAAATTCGACGAGGCCATCATCCGGCACATCCGCCGCAAGCACTCCGTCCTCATCGGCGAGCGCACGGCGGAGCAGATCAAGATCCGCATCGGCGGCGCATGGCCCCGCGAGCAGCCCCGCGCCCTCGACGTCAAGGGCCGCTGCCTCATCCAGGGGCTTCCCCGGCAGGTCCACGTCACCTCCGCCGAGATCCCGGACGCGCTCGAAGAGCCCCTCACCGCCATCATCGAGGCCGTGTGCGGCGTCATCGAGAAGACCCCGCCCGAGCTCGTCGGCGACATCATCGGGAACGGCATCGTCATGACCGGCGGCGGAAGCCTCCTCTACGGCCTCGACCGCCTGATTGAATACACGACCGGCATCCGGACCCGCGTCGCGGACAAGGCCGTCTCCTGCGTCGCCATCGGCACGGGCAAGAGCCTCGACCGCATCAGTATCCTGCCGGAGGACGTCGTCAGCCTGTCCCGCTCGCAGAGCGAACTGACCTAACAGAATACACCGCGGGGAGGAGCTCTTTTGAGAAAAAGATCTCCTCCTCCTTCCGCTCAAAAACAACCGAATCGGAATGCTTCATCAAACATGACCACTTCCCTCTCCACACCCGACGCCCGGCGGGACTTCTGGCGCCGCTTCGTCCGGCTGCTCTTTACCATCGCGGGGCAGAACATCATCGTCTACGGCGTCAACCTCCTCGACAACATCATGATCGGCCGGCTCGGGGACGCCGCGGAGCTCGCCATCTCGGGCGTCTTCATCGTCAACCAGATCCAGTTTCTTTTGCAGATGATCGTGCACGGCATCTCGGACGGCACGGTCGTGATGTGCTCGCGCTTCTGGGGCGAGGGGAACATCGCCGACATCAAGCGCGCCGCCGCGACCGCCCTGCGCTTCGCCATGATCCTCTCCGGCGCGATGCTGGCCGTCGCGCTCGCCTTTCCCCGCCCCGTCCTCTCGATCTTCACGGACAAGCCCGCGGTCATCGACGAGGCGGTGAAATACCTGCGGATCGTGGCGTTCACCTACGTCTTCTTCGCCGTGACGCAGGTCCTGCTCGGCATGCTGCGCGCGGTGGAATCGGCGTTCATCGGCTTCGTCAACTCCTGCGCCGCGCTCGTCGTCAACCTCTTTCTGAACTACGCCCTGATCTTCGGTCACTTCGGCTTTCCGGCCCTGGGCATCCGCGGCGCGGCGATCGCGACCCTCGTCTCCCGCATGGTCGAGCTCGGCATCGTGCTCGTCTATCTCGCCGTCTTCGACAAAAAGCTCCGCGTGAAGCCCGGCGAGCTCTTCGCGACCGACCGGGAGATCTCGAAGCGGTTCGTGAAGGTCGCGCTGCCCGTCATGGCGTCCGGCACGTCGTGGGGCATCGCGATGGGGCTGCAGACCGCGATCCTCGGCCGCCTCGAGGACTCCGTCATCACGGCGAACAGCATCGCGTCGACGGTCTTCCAGATCATGTCCGTCTTCATCTACGGCTCGGCGACGGCGTCCTCCGTCATGATCGGCAAGACGATCGGCAAAGGGGCGTCTCTCGGCTCACCGGACGCGCTTCGGGCGGAGATCCGTCACCGCGCGGGCCGGATGCAGCTCGTGTTCCTCTGTCTCGGAACGGTCACGGGCATCGGGCTCTATCTCTGCCGCCCGTTCATTCTGAGCTTTTACGACATTTCCGCCGGGACGCGGGACCTCGCGATGCAGTTCATGGCGGTCCTCTCGGTCACGGTCGTGGGGACGGCATACCAGATGGCGTGCCTGACGGGCATCGTGCGCGGCGGCGGGGACACGCGCTTCGTGTTCATCAACGATCTGATCTTCATGTGGGGCATCATCCTCCCGTCGTCCTTCCTCGCGGCGTTCTTCTTCAAATTCCCGCCCGTCGTGATCTTCTTCTGCCTCAAGGCGGACCAGATCCTCAAATGCGCGGTCGCGGTCGTGAAGGTGAACCGGTACCGTTGGGTAAAGAAAATCTGAATCACGGCAGCAAAAAAACTCCCCGTCGTCCGGAGCATGGAGACGGGGAGTTCTCATTTTTCTGATTCGCCGCGCGCTTCCTGCAGCCAAGGACGGGCGGGCGTTCGGGTCCCGGGAGCGGTCCCGGATTTACGCCATCGCGTTGAGGAGCTTGGTGTATTCGCTCTTCTTGTGGGCGGCGTTGTTCTTGTGGAGGATTCCCTTCGCGGCGGCCTGGTCGATCTTCTTGACCGCAGCGACGTACGCGACCTTCGCAGCTTCCTTGTCGCCGGATTCGACGGCGGCGCGGAACTTCTTGACGGTGGTCTTGAGCTGGCTCTTGAACATCTTGTTCTGGAGGGTCTTGGTGGAAATAACCTTCACGCGCTTTTTCGCGGATTTGATGTTGGGCATCGATGTGTCTCTCCTGTAATCAAGTGTTGCGGATCCGGGGATTCCGGTCCGCGCGGTGCGTCCGCCGTCCGTCTGAGAGGGTCCGGATGCGGACAGGTTCATACAGTATGATATTGTATCACGTTTTTATCTTCAATGCAAGAGGGGGAGGAAAATTTTTCTCGGAAAAACAGAAGAAAAAAGCGCGGATTCGCGCGCGCTTGTTGGCAACTTTGCCGGGCGCCGCGGAGTCCGCGGGGACAAATGGCGGGCTCACTGCGCAAGGCGGGGAGCCCCCGCGGGCAAAAAGGCGTTTATGCAGCTTGCGCGGCGGAGTGCTGGTTTTCTCCCTTGCATGAAATGCAGAGCTGCACATCCCTGCAGGCGCAGACCAAACGTGCGCCAGCCCAAAAATACAGCTGCTTCTGCATTTCCCTCTTGCATTTCGATGTGTTTTTGTGTATAATAGACCCGAAATCTCCGATACTTCAATCCGAAAGGAATTTGCTGTTTCTATGGAAAACTATGAGCGCAGAGTCGGCACGGTGTCCCGCGGCATCCGCTGCCCCATCATCCGCCAGGGCGACGACCTCTCCGTCATCGTCACCGAAAGTGTCCTCGCCGCCGCCGCATCCGAGGGCTTCGAGCTCCGCGACCGCGACGTCATCGCTGTGACCGAATCCATCGTCGCGCGCGCGCAGGGCAACTACGCCACCGTCGACGACATCGCCGCGGACGTGCGCGCCAAGCTCGGCGGCAAAACCGTCGGCGTGATCTTCCCGATCCTCTCCCGCAACCGCTTCGCCATCTGCCTGCGCGGCATCGCCAAAGGCGCCGAGAAGATCGTCCTCATGCTGAGCTACCCCTCCGACGAGGTGGGCAACGAACTCGTTTCCCTCGACGCGCTCGACGAAGCCGGGATCGATCCCTACGCGGACGTCCTCACCCTCGAAAAGTACCGCGCGCTCTTCGGCGAGAACCGCCATCCCTTCACCGGCGTCGACTACGTGGCCTATTACAGCGACCTCATCCGGGAAATGGGCGCGGAGTGCGAGGTCATCTTCGCCAACCGCCCGACCGCCATCCTCCCCTACGCCGATCACGTCCTCGCCTGCGACATCCATACCCGCCGCCGCACCAAGCGCATCCTCCGGGACGCCGGCGCGAAGGTCGTCTGCTCCCTCGACGACATCCTGAACGCCCCCGTCAACGGCTCCGGCTGCAACGAGAAATACGGCCTGCTCGGCTCGAACAAGTCCACCGAGGACAAGATCAAGCTCTTCCCGCGCGACGCCCAGCCCCTCGTCCTCTCCATCCAGGAGAAGATCAAAGCCGCCACGGGCAAGCACGTCGAGGTCATGGTCTACGGCGACGGCGCCTTCAAGGACCCGCAGGGCAAGATCTGGGAGCTCGCGGACCCGGTCGTCTCCCCCTTCCATACGGACGGCCTGATCGGCACGCCGAACGAGCTGAAGCTGAAGTACCTCGCGGACAACGATTTCAAGAATCTCTCCGGCGACGCCCTGAAGGAAGCGATCTCGAAGTCCATCCGGGAGAAGGACGGCAACCTCAAAGGCTCGATGGCCTCCCAGGGCACCACGCCGCGCCAGCTCACCGACCTCATCGGCTCCCTCTGCGATCTCACGAGCGGCTCCGGCGACAAGGGCACGCCCGTCGTCCTCGTCCAGGGATATTTCGACAACTACACAAACGCGTAAAATCATAACGGCAAGAGGCAAGAAGGAAGAGGCGCGGCGGAAACTGCCGGTGAGTGATCCGGATCTCCGCGAGCAGTCCCGGCCGCGCTTGCCTCTTTCCTGTTTCCGCATACACAGGAGGCATTATGCTGACAAAATCCGACCTCTATCTCGCTCCGACGGTATCGCGCCGGGCAGTGAACGCGTTTTTCTCGCATTTCGAGCCGTGGAAGGAAGAGATCCACGCCATTGAGATCCTCCATGGCGGAATCCCCGTCCTCCGCATCGCGCCCGCGCCCTATTCCTGTACGGACAAGCGGGAGATCTATTCCCTCTCGAAGTCCTTCTGCTCCACCGCCGTCGGATTCCTCGTCGACGAAGGCAGGCTCTCCCTCGACGCGCGTCTCGTCGATCTCTTCCCCGAAGACGTGCCGGAGGATCCGCAGGAAAATCTCCTCAAAATGAAGGTCCGCCACATCCTCTCGATGAACGCCGGCCACGGAGGATGCGCCATGCCCGCGATGATCCGCACAGAGAACGAGATCCGCTCCTTCATGGAGCAGCCGATCCCGTATGAGCCGGGGACGCATTTCGCCTACAACACCGGCGCGACCCTCATGCTCTCCCACATCGTCGAGCGGATCACCGGCATGAAGCTGCTCGACTTCCTCTCGTGGAAGCTCTTCATGCCCCTCGGGATCTCCGATGTGCGCTGGAACCGGACCCCGGACGGCGCGAACGAGGGCGGCTGCGGCATCCACGTCTCCGTCGACGACATCGCGAAGCTCGGGCTCCTCTATCTCTCGCGCGGCGTCTGGAACGGGAAAAGGCTGCTCTCCGAAGCATGGGTAAAGGAGGCGTCGTCTCCGATCTCCGACAACTCGATGAATGGTTCGCCCGACTGGTGCGCCGGCTACGGCTTCCAGTTCTGGGTGAACGCGCGCGAGGGATTCCGCGGGGACGGCGCGTACGGTCAGCTCTGCGTCGTGCTGCCGGAACGCGATCTCGTCGTGGCGGTCCAGACCGAGCTCGGCGACATGCAGCGCGAGATCGACCGGATCATGGACTTCGTCCCGCACCTCTTCGATGCGGACGACACCCCCGATTCCGCGCTGTGCCTGCCGGAATACGCGCCGATCGGCTCCGCGGAGAAGACCTCCGGCCTCGAGGACCGCTTCATCCGGCTCGACCATAACGCCTTCGGGTGGACGGGATGCTATTTCCGCTATGATCCCACGGCCGACGCGATGCGCTTCACGTTCTCAAACGGCGTCGATCAGGATGCCGTCACCGCCGGACGCGGCCGCTGGGAAGAGAGCACCGTCGTGACGCCCAAGCTCAAGCCCAAGCTGGTCGATCTCATGTCCACGCCGGATGCCGAACGGATCCGGATCGCCGCCTCCTACCGTGCGGAAAAGGGCCGCCTCGTCTTCGCGGTCCGCTGCCTCAACTGCCCGCACAGGATGGAATGGCGGTTTGCGCTGGACGGCGGCGCGTTCACGGCAGACTTCGAGAGCTGGGGCAAGCTCGATCCCGGCGCCGGATCGCTCACGGGAACCGCGCTGTAAACCCATAACGCATGCAGCATAAAAAACAGGAGAAAGTCTCAAAGCAGGCTTTCTCCTTTGCTTTATGGGTCTGTATCATTTCCCGGCGATCTTCTCCGGGAACAGGAGCCGGTTCTTCTGCTCGGTCAGCCGGCGCACAGGGATGTCGGTGAGCCATGACAGCGCGAAGCACATCGCCAGTCCCCACACGAGGATCAGCGGCCAGAGAACGGGCAGATACAGGACCGGCTGGGTCAGTTCCGCGCACACGTTGAAGAAAACATCGTGCCAGAACCAGAGATACAGCGAATACCGCCCGATAACGGCCAGCGCCTTCAGGGGAACATGCCCCCGCGCCATCGCAAACAGCCGCACAAGCGACCACACGAAAACCGGCGCATACACGAGATCCAGCGACAGCCGGAAGGTCCACGTTCTGCCGAAAACCGTGCTGCTCACAAACTGCATCCGCGGCAGCAGAGATCGCGCCGCACAGCAGAGGATCGCGAGGATCAGCAGAAGGACGGCCCGCCATCCCGCACGCATCCGGGTCCAGTGTCGGCATGCGGCGAGCTTCCGGTCGAACCGTCGGAAGAGATCGGTCCGCGCGATGAGGGCGCCCGCCGCCATCACGGGGAAGAAATCGACCGCATTGTCAAAGAGGAAGGACAAGCGGTAGAGAAATTCGCGCTCCGGCTGCTGACGGCACAGATACGCAAGCGCCGTAAAGATCACAGCCGGCAGCAGGATCCCGCAGAGGATGCCGCGGACCGGGCCCCGCTCGATCTGCTTTTGGACGGGGTGCAGGCAGAGAAGGCTCAGAAGGTAGAACGGAACGTACCAGCTGAACGGCATGACGGCCTGTTTCAGCCCGAAAAGCTCATAGAGTATCAGATTCGGATCGAAAAACGTCTTTCCTGTCCACACGGCGATGAGGAGCAGCACGATGTAGACTGTCCAGTAGGAGAGGAGGAAATCCGTCATCTTGCGGAGCCGGTCTGAAAAGCCGCGCCGCTTCCGAAAGCCGTCAAGATAGCCGGTGAGGAAGACGAACACCGCCACACAGAGCCGCGTGGCATGGGAGAGATGCGGGGCGACATACGCGATAAAGGGATCGGAAACCGGGACCGTGATCCACGCCGGAAACGTGAAGAAGTGGTGAAAGAACATCAGGACAAGCGCCGTGCCCTTGAGAAGCGCGGTGATGCCGCGGTCGAAATACGGCCTTGTCTTCTCTTCCATCGTGCCGGACCCCCTTCCCTGTCGTGATCCGAAACCGTCCGCCGCTCACCGCTCCTCGCGGAAGTAAGCCAGCCCCAGCGAGGCCGGAGGCTGCGATTCCCGCTTGCGGCGCAGACTGACCCCCACGAGCACGAGGATCGTCACCACGTACGGGATCATCTGCCACAAACTCGACGTCCGGTCGATGTTCGTGATCCCGAT